>JAESSU010000151.1 GCA_016763955.1 Phycisphaeraceae bacterium
ACAAAACAACACAAATTATTTAATATTACTATTTAATGCGTTTTTAAGAGGAATATCTTCCGATTACCAGCTGGAATTCCTAGGGATTTTGCATTATTTACAAAAACTATTGACAACACACATTGATTTCTGATAATCCTGTGATAACATCACGGTGGTTTCAGAGGTTCGTTTACCACTTTGAAAAATAACACATGATGCCCCATGGCAACTGTTTTATATGAACACGATAAGTATGGAAAACAAAATGAGAAAAAAACGACAAGCTTTATTGGCGACATCGACCTGCTGCTGGATGATCGGATTTGCCCTTTGCACACAAGCTTGTGCAAATCAGACAAAAACCAGCACTTCTAGCAACTACGTTTTGGCATCCAATAACCAAACGTCTTATCAAATTGTGATCGGCAATGACGCTTCAACCATGGTTCGTCATGCAGCAAAAGAACTCGCCTCAATTCTAAAGCAATCAACAGGGGCAACGTTTAAAATCACCAACGTAACAGATGCCAAAAAAGGAACCTCTCAGATAGCAGTCGGCCCAGGAGCTGCAAAAAATCTACAGCCAACTATCGACTTGTCTTATCAAAAATTTGGCGATGAGGGGATTCTGATTCGCACCACAAAAGGACACTTGATTCTTACGGGTGGCAAAAAAGAACGAAGGGGAACCGTATACGCAGTGACCACCTTTCTTTCTGACTATCTAGGCTTGCGTTGGTGGTCCGCACAAGAAAAACGCTTACCCAAACACCCAGCTTTGACACTGCCCGCCATCAACCGGTTTTACCAACCGCCTTTGGAATATCGTGAAGTCCATACAAGTCAATCGTTTAATTCAGATTGGTCCTTGTACAATCGATGCAATGGCCAAGACTCCAAGATCCCCAATGAGCTCGGTGGGCGAACCCGATATGTCGGCCCCTATTTTGCTCATACCGCCAATTTGCTGGTCAATCCAGCGGAGCATTTCAAAGAACATCCCCAGTGGTTTTCTCAAATCAACGGCAAGCGAGTCGCACCCCCCGCCAAGTCACAATGGTGTTTAACCAATAAAGAATTGCTGATCCATGTCATTGAATTAAGTAAAAACATTTTGCGTAAAGAAGCTGGCCAGGACAAGGTTATTCTTTCCATTTCTCAAAATGATTGGCCCCGCCGGTGTTTATGTGATCAATGTGCAGCCGTAGAAGCTGAGGAAGGCAGCCCCTCTGGCGTTTCCTTGCGGTTTGTCAATGCGGTGGGCCAAGCTGTAGAAGATGAATTTCCCAATGCATTGATTGATATGCTTGCGTATCGGTACACGCGTTTGCCACCACGAGTGACCAAGGCCAGACCCAATGTCATTGTTCGACTAACAACCTACGAAGCTTCTTTTTCGGCACCACTGAATTCCCCTCAAAACCAAGCGTTTGCTGATTCGATTAAAGGCTGGTCCAAAATTTGCAAGCGAATATACATCTGGGATTACATTGTGAATTTCAGGTACTACGTTCATCCTCATCCTAATTTTCATGTGCTAGGCCCCAACATTCATTTTTTTATGAAACACAATGTTCGTGGCATTTTCAGCCAAGCTAATCGACATAAGTCCCCCGGTGATTTTAAAATTCTTCGCGGCTGGGTGATGGCACAATTGCTATGGGACCCTTCACTGGATGCTCAGACAGTCATTGCTCAATTTGTTAATGAGTATTACGGAGCAGGTGCGTCTGGCGTAGCCCAGTACCTTGATTTACTGCACACAGCAGTCGCCAAGACGGATCATCACATGGGGATCAGTGACAATGCGCTGGCTCCATACTTAACGCCAGGCTTGTTGTATCAGTCAGACCAAATTCTTTGCAAAACCATTGAGGCAATTAAGGATGATCCTATTTCACGTCACCGGGTAGAAATGGTTCGAGCATCAGTCTTGCATGCGATTATCAACGGCTGGGCCATTCGCCAGCAGATCGCGGACATGCGTCAGGATACCTGGCCTTTTACCGTGGATTTACAATCGTACACTGACGATTTTGTACGAATTATCAACGAGCAAGGCATTACCCGGCTCAGCGAAGGGGGACGCGAAGGAGACATCCCAAAATGGACCCAAAAACTTGTCACCCAAGGCAAGCCCGTGCAGCCCTTTGAAGGACTCAAACAAATCCCACGCGACCAGTGGTTTGTATTACCAGAACATAGTTTCACGTTGCATGGCGTGAAAGCTGGACACGTTGCTCGCGTGGATGACCCGCTAGCTAGCAACGGACGAGCTGCTCGCATGCCTGCAAATCATAAAAACTGGTCCACCCAGATGGAGATGATTGACTTGCCCATTACCCTAAAGGCCGATGAGCAATGGGAAGCCTACGCAGTGGTTCGTGTAGAGCCCGGGAACCAAGCGTTTGGCGATTCAGAACCTGCTTTTAAGATGGGGATTTATAGTCCAGCTACCCTATCGCATCTTGTTCACGGAAAAGTCATTCAAGCCTCCCAGATCAAAGATTCAAACTATCAACTGTATCGCATTGGGCCCACGAAGCTTGGATCACCGACTTATGCTTGGGTAGCTCCGATGAATCAATCGGTCAAAAGGCGTGCTATTTATATCGATCAAATCGTGTTAATGAAAAAGCCTCGTTAAAAAATTATCTACTTAAAAAAAGTCCATAAGTATCAATGTGATCGTCTCCCAAAAAACATCTTGGAGGCCAAAAGAACACGTCGCCAATCACATGCTTCGTGGTTCAATCAACTAATAATAAAAAAATGCCATGTTGCATCGACAGGAACATCACGATGATTACAAGTAACAAAACAATTGCGGCCGCGGTCCTGGGGATCAATGGCATGGGAGCCACCCATGTCCAAGCCGCCAAGGACTCCCCTTGGATCAACCGGGTGATGGGCTATGAACCCACCTCTGAGTTAGCGTCAAAATACAGCATTGATCGTGACATACCTGCGACGCATCATATTAATAAAATTCTAAATGATCCACAAATCAAGCTTGTTTATATTGCTGCACCCAATGAATTTCATTGTGATTTGGCAATCCAAGCGATCAATGCAGGCAAGGCTGTTTTATGTGAAAAACCCATGGGAACCACGCTTAACGAAGCAACACGGCTGCTTCAGGCCAAGCAAAACAAAGACAGTTTTTTACAAATTGGTTTAGAGCTTCGCTATTCCAAACTTTACATGCAGGCCAAAGAATGGATCGACCAAGGCCTCATCGGTACCCCCGTGAACACGCACTGCGATTATTACTGTAGTGAAGGGCACGCCCGCGGATCTTGGCGCAGTGAAAGTGAAACGTCGCTCATTGCTGAAAAACTCTGCCATTACCTTGATCTACCCCGATGGTGGATTGGAGACGAAGTCAAAAATGTTTATTCCGTTTCCGCCCCCAATGTCGTGAGTTATTTCAACCACCCAGACAATCACCAAATTACTTATCGTTTCAAGGACGGTGCAGTAAGTACACTGGCTTTCTTCATGCATACAGCTGAATCTTTTGATGGCGATCCGCTGCAAGACATCATTGAAAAACAAGTGGATGATGGCCATCGTTTAACTTATTTAATTTATGGCACAGCTGGCGCAATTGAAACGGATGTTTTTCGGCGACGAATTCGCCGCTGGGAATTTAAAGATGCTCCTGCGAAACTTGAAAGCAAGCTCGTCGACAAGATTACCTATCCCAGCAAAGAAGATTCTCTGTGGATGCATAATACGCATGGCCAAAATATCGAAGTTTCTCGACTCGTTGCTCATGGTTTGCCACCCTTTACAGAAGCATCCGATTCTTTTCAAAGCATGAAGCTCGTGTTCGCTGCGGAGCGATCAGAACTTGAAGGCCAGGTCGTAGAGATGTCAGAGGTTTAGCAGCCTGCTTGCGACGGGTATACTTCCTGAACTTAGAGATAGCCCTTGAATCCGAGTCAATCCACCCTAACTAACAGCCTAGGTTTTGGGGATCACCTCATCCCTAGCAAATCTTTGATGCAGCGTCTCTTGGGAAGTTAAGTGTGGTCAATTGGGTTTTTCACCTTAGGTTAGACCTACGCTGACTAGACGTCTATCTCTGAGTTATTTTACTTTCCGTGATTTTCGAGAAAAGAATGAAAATGATCAAGTATCAACAGCTATTGCCTAGTCTTTATCGGTTTGAAGATACGTGCCATGTCTATGTGATCTGTGAGCAGGACAGTGCTATCGCCATTGATTTTGGAAGTGGTCAATGGATGGATCAGGCTCGGGGGCTAGGCTTGCCACCGATTACGGACGTGTACCTGACGCATCATCACGCGGATCAATGCAGCGGACTTGTATCACATGGCAAACGTCGTTTTAAAGTTCATGCGCCCAAGGGAACAGAGGCGTTTCTTAAGCCACATCATGTTGCAACATTTTGGAAAAGTCGCAACAGTGCCGGCATACCCGCAAGCTATCATGTATTACCTAACGGGGTGACTGGTATTACCTTTGACATGTTTGCTGGGAGCGATCAATTCTGGGGGACGCGTCGCATTCGTTTTATGCCTGCACCGGGGCATGGCGGAGTGCATTCCCTAAATATTCTAATGGACCACCAAGGCAAACAGGTGATTTTTTGTGGCGACTCAGCCCATGCGGGCGCGACCCTATATCAACCTTACTGTCTTGAATGGGATCACTGGACGGACTCTGGTGCGCAAGGAGCCTTAGAAGCGGTCACTCGTTTATTGGATGTCAAAATCGATTTGTTATGTCCATCGCATGGCCCAGTGATTGATCAGAAGCAACGCCCATTACTTCGACAGCTCCAATCTAAACTTCATAAGTTCATTCGATCCAAAGGCTCAATTTGTGCTGGCGAACCAGACCGTTACCTTGAACCTAGTTTGATGCCCTGCGGTGCAAGACAACTCTCTGAACATTTATACCAGTTCGGAGACAACGGGTATCTACTTGTCGGCGAAAACAACGAAGCACTGCTCATCGATCCTTTTTCCCGCGACATGCCAGCTTTAGAGAAACTACTTGATAATCTAGGTGATCTTCGCATCACAGCCGCCACAGCAACTCATTGTCATGCAGATCATATTGACGCGATGCCAGCGGTCAAGAAGAAGCATCAGCTTACCATGTGGCTTCATCCACTTGTTGCACATGCAGTGGCGAATATGCACGAACTAGATATCCCCTGGAAAGTCACAAAGCCGATCTATCCAGACCAAATGCAGCCTAACAAGGGTTATTGGAAATGGAACCGATACCGCTTTAAGGTTGCTCATTTCCCCGGACAAACCTGGTGGCACTGTGGCTTGATGACGGAGATTGATGGGCAAAAAATACTCTTTGCAGGTGACAGTTTTCAACCTGCGTCTCGTTGGAAAGGGACTGGCGGATACTGTTCGATGAATGGTGCCCGATTCAAACAAGGCTTTGAAAAAAGTGCCCAACTGGTACTGGATTGGAAGCCCAATATATTGGCTTGCGGACACGGGACATACTACCGTTTTGCACCCTCTCAGTTTAAGAAGATCATCCAATGGTCGCGTCAAACGGATAAGGCAATTAAGGCACTTTGTCCCACGAAAATATTAAAACGTGATTACGATCTACACCACTTTAAAATATAAGACTCATGCCCCACGACTAACTTCACCAATCAAAAGTAATGCCCAAGCTAAACGGCTTCCCGGTATGCAATAAGTCGTAACCCTTGAGTATCTGATCTGCCTTGAAACGGTGGGTGATCAGCGGCCCGATTTTCAAACGTCTCTGACGAATATTGGTCATGGTATCGAGACGATCTTGGCTGTCCGTGCCACAGGTGGTTTTGACTGTCACCTCCTTGAGTTTGATCTGATCAAGATCCAGTGCACATTTTTCTTTGTCAAAATATTGTGCTTGCAAAAGTAACATGCCCTGTCGCTTGAGCTGTTGTACCATTGCGTCGGTTGTCGGAGCATGCCCAACCGAATCATAGAGATAGTCCAATCCACCTGGCGCAATCGCTGCGATTTTTTCTTCAAGTGCAGAGTCATTGCTAGAAAAAACATGAGGAAGCAAGGTCTTGGCTAAAGCAATACTATCGGGATTAATATCCAATAAAATGGGAGTCACGCCTCGTAACATTGCCAATTGAGCAGCACAGATGCCGATTATCCCGCAGCCGATAATTGCGAGCGTCTGGTTCGGTTTGGGATCAAGAAACCGAATGCCGCGATTGGCAACTTCTGTGAGAACCATGAAGGAAAGATTTTCTAGCTCTGCTGCATTGGGCATGCTCGAATCAATAAAATCATATCCTGTCCAATGGCCTACCGAATGACCTACATGTGCGCCCCACATACTATGAATCGGCTCATCCCATCGTCCTTGACAGCCGTATACGATGTCTCCGACTTGGAACTGGCTCACTTGTTTACCGCATTGTTCTACCACGCCGATACGGTGATAGCCCGGCACGCAAGGGAATTGAGTTCCCATATGTTTGCCGCGTAAAATCCAACGTTCAGTGCCAGGCGAAATCGCAGTCACCAATGTCTTAACGACAATATCATCTGGATTTGGATCCGGCAGTGTTAACTCACAAACTTCATATGTATCTACTTTGGAAAATACGAGTGCTTTTGTTTTCATTTTATTTCTTTCAATCGAATATATAACAATATGACGTTTTTACATTTCAAAGACAATTTTGGTCGCCTGTTTACTTCGGAGTAAATCAAAGCCTTCACTGATTTTTTCCAACGGCATAGTGTGGCTATAAAATGCAGAAAGATCCAACAATGACAACCTCACCGCATCAATCAAATATTGATGAGCCTGATCTTCATTGACCTTAGCACGCGATAATTGCCCTAGCTGGACAATGGATTCTTCGTCCTGCTTAATATCGTAAACACCACCCTTGCTGCCATCCCCTTTGTCATAGATCGCATAGGGTGCCACGGTTCCATTGGGAGCTAAAACAGACATCGCGGTTTTCAACAAAGGGAGATTACCTGCTGCATCGAGAATCATGTCCACACCTTTGCCGTGAGTCTGTTGTTTGACTGCATCGACAAGGTCTACATGAGTCACATTAATGGTATGGTCTGCACCGATTTGCCGAGCCTGTGTTAAGGGTTCATCTCTGCGAGCAACCATAATCACAGGATGCGCACCAAGAATCTTAGCAAAGCGCAACATACTCACCGCCACCGGGCCCGAACCTAAAATCAGCAGTGAAAGTCCGGGCCCAATCTCACTACTCATGACAAAACTAGCTGCCTCTTTCAAGGTCACCATCATCGTGGTGTCGGCTGGCGATACGTTCCAGACATCTGGCAATTTTTGTTGAAACCGACAATAAGGATTTAATTCATAATCAGGCTGATCTTCGTTGACAGCCTGACTATCAGTCACCAGAGCAAATTCAGAAAAACCGCCCCATGCGGAATATACTTCGCCCAACTTTTCACCAGGCCAGGCCGCTGCCGGGTGGAAAAACTGATCACCAACTTTCACATAGCGAACCTTAGCTCCCACCTCCACCACCGTACCAACGCTTTCATGCCCAAGAATTCCTGGATACTGAGGCACGTACAGCAATTTACCATTAACGATTTTTTGATCCGTTCCCGTGCAAGTCGCACAAGCATGAACCTTACACAAGCATTCATATGCGCCGGGCTTGGGCTTGGGAATCTGGTCAACCCAGACACGTCCTTTCCCATCAGTGATTGCAGCTTTGATCATATTTATTCCTACCTTGTTGATGAAACTATTGAAAAAATTCTAAAACTCGCCTACAAACGCAATCTCCTTGTTATTGGATATAGTGATATAATAGAACTGTAAATTTTCATTTCAATAGTTGTTTTTGACAATAATATTGTCTAAAATGATATTTATGAGCACCCCGTCGCCGCACTGGCTTCAGATGATTTCTCCTTGCCCCAGAATCCCACCCGTGGGCTACCCCACTAAAAGCCTCTGCAACGGCAACCCCACTCCCGTGAATTGGGTCGAGCCCAAACGTATCATCTACGACCATGAATTGATGCTCTTTAAGCGTGGAGGTTATCGCACACAGATTGAAGATGAGGTTTTTGATTCCTCGGAAAACAGCTTCATCATCATCCCGCCCAACCGTTGGCACATCAGCTCAAACATAGACAAGGGCTATATCCATTACGTTCATTTTGATTGGCAATACATGCCGCACAATCCTGACACGCCCGTGATGACATTTTTCCCTGCACCGCCGCAACACAGCTGTTTTCACCTTGCTCCGGACATTGTCCCCACGAGCGTTTTTCACGGCACGATTCGGTCGCCAACAGTGGTTTACAATTTAGCTGAACGTCTGAGCTTTATGCTCAACAGCGACAATGCGCATAAGCGGTTAGCATCACGTGGCGTTCTGCTGGAGTTACTCATCCACCTACTCGACCCTCAACCCCGTCAGACGCCCCATCAACCGCATCAAAAAGAGTTGGCCTATACTGTGCGCAATCTTTTAGACAAAACAATGTCACAGCCAAACCAGAGTATCTCTATTCGAACGTTACTTGAAAGTCTTGGCCAAAGCTACGAACACCTTGCACGGGTCTTTCGCCAGCAGTATGGCCTAACGCCGATGAATTATATTCAGTCGATTCGCATTGAACGTGCTAAGCATTTTTTGCATCACACGGACATGAAAATCCTCGCCGTAGCACAAGCCGTAGGCTATCAAGATGCGGCGTACTTTACACAACTTTTCAAACAGAACACCGATTTGAGTCCGGGAAAATTCCGGCAATTACTCCAAACATGAGTCAGGCTAACTTTGCAGGTATCGTGCCAATAATCTGAAGACATCAAATGTCTTGCTTCGGAACACTGGGCAGGACAAGGCGCATTGATGAGCATACCTGTGAGCTTGTGTTCTGTGTCATATGTAAAGAGAATATCTAGGCCATAGCCATCCAACAGGTTGCTTGTTGATTTTGTCAATCGTGCGAGTTTCTTCCGCAGACAATTTACACAACGGCAGCTGCTACGCATTCCATGGTGGAATAGGGAACCATGGTGTCTCGCGAACATAATCATTGAGCAATTGCGAGGTTAATTTACAACGAAGGCCTGCGTGATCTGGGTGATACCAGAGATTGAACAATTCCCATGGATCGTTTTGCAAGTCGAAGAGTTCGCCTTCGTCCGAGTCTGGATAGATGGTTAGGCGATGTGTCGATGTGACAAGAGCGTGAACCTGATGGCCAGTACTCGGATCATCATTTTCGATGACTACGGTTGAGCGAATGCTTTGTTTTGATCCATCGAGTAAGTCCTTCCAGCTATGCCCCGGATGCGTGTGCAACGGCCGCACTGCACCGCGTGAAAAAGGCGTGGGTTTATCGCCCCAATCACTACCTGGTAGTGGCAGGTCACATAGGTCTAGAAGACTTGGGAATAAATCGATTTGTGCAATTAGTGCATCACATTGTTGTCCACCTAGTTGGCCGGGCACGCTGACAATTGTCGGAATATTGATGCAGCCACGGAAGGTATAAAAGGCTTTCCATAGCAACCCGTGATCCCCCATCATATCGCCGTGATCAGATAGAAAAATGATAATCGTGTTGTCTGCTTGACCGCTTTTTTCTAATGCATCGAGAACGCGGCCGATTTCGGTATCGATGTGGGTGATCATGCCATACGTCAGTGCGATCATCTCTTGACAGTGTTCATCGGTGAGACCTCGATTATCTGTGCCGTTGGGTAAAATTTTTCCCGCGAGTATGCGTTCATAGATGGAGGGCAGGTCATCGAGTTCACCATCGCGTCCAACAGGCAACGGCATTTGCTGCGGCGAATAGAGATCGCAATAGGGTTTGGGCGGCGCGATTGGCAAATGTGGATCTGGGAAGGAACACCATGAGAAAAATGGGCTGGCATCTTCCTCAGTAGATTGCTCAATCAAACGGATTGTCGAGTCTGCAATGTACCGATTGTAATGCAACTCCTGAGGCATTGACATTTTGTAACAAGACGGCGCACCACTAGGCGGTGTTAGAGCTTTGGCGGCTGTTAATTGTTCGCGATCACCGCCGTTTTCTTCAAGCCATTTGATATACGGGCC
>JAESSU010000152.1 GCA_016763955.1 Phycisphaeraceae bacterium
ATTTAACACGACTTCCACGGACTGTCTTTTTCGAATTTGAGGCCAACGAGCATAAAAGTAGCTGCGTGAAAGCTCGTAAGTTGGTGTCGAAAATCACCGATTATCTCCAAGCACATGAGATTAAAATGGTCGTTCTCAATGGTTATGCAGATGTGGCCCGAATATTGATTATTCGTTGGGCTAAAAAGCATGGTGTTCATGTGCTGTTGCGGGGGGACTCGAACATTCACGGCCAAGAAAAAGTCACCGGCATACGTCGCCTGTTTAAAGGCCTCGTTCTCCGCTGGGTCAGTCGACAAATTTCGGGTTTGATGCCCATGGGGCGATGCGGCCAAGCCTTTTTTGATCACTGGATGGGAGCCCACAACCTCCCAAGTTTCCTTTGTCCCTATGAACCTGATTACAAATACATCCGAGCATGCGCGGGACAACAATCTGCGAACTTGATCCAAAAGTACCAGCTTGATCTAGACCGCAAACGTCTGATGTTTTGTGGTCGGCTTATCGACATTAAAAATGTGGACCTAATCATCGAGGCTTTTAAACGCATCGCAGCGCAGCGCCCGCAATGGGATTTGGTGATTGCAGGCTCAGGTGAGCTGGAAGACAAACTCAAAAAAATGGTTTCCACAGAGCTGGCAAGCCGGATTAAATTCGTGGGTTTTTTACAGTTCGATCAGACTGCTGCGTGTTACGCTGCTTGCCATGCACTCGTGCATCCGCCAAGTTATGAACCTTGGGCGTTGGTCATCAATGAAGCTGTGGCAGCAGGTTTGCCCATCATCAGTACCGATGTGGTCGGCGCTGCGAATGAACTGATCGAGCCTGATGTCAACGGCCTGCTCATTAAGCCCAACGACGTGGACGCACTCACCGACGCGAAGCTTAAAATCACTGAGGGTGATACCGCAACGCGCATGGGGCAAGAGGCAGCCCATGTGCTTAACCGCTGGCAAGAAAAAGCAGACCCCGTCATGGGCATCGTTAACGCTGCTGCAAAGTTTGCATGAATGATGATGTCGATTCAATGATCAAATCTTTTTAACCACGGGAAAAAACGACAAAGTCAGTGCATGAATGATGGCTTTAGAGAATAGAATTTTCCAGCGACATCGCGCTGGTTTTCCAATGACAATTTATCTTTTCGCAACTTCTCGGGGTTCCGGGGGCCGTGGTTAAATGTTTTATTTACCCCAGTGCATCAAGCTCTGTTTTAACCATTTGCATTAGTGGGCCAAGGGTGTCGGCTGAGAAGTCAAACCGAATTCCCGCAATTTCAAATAGTTCGGGCAAGGGACGTGTGCCGCCTAGTGCAAAGGCTTGCCGAAGTTTTTTAAGCGCGGTGGTGGGGTCTTGTTTAAAGTTTTGCCAGACTTGCAGTGCGCCCAGTTGAGCGATGCCGTACTCGATGTAATAAAACGGATAGTGGAAGATGTGAAGTTGTGCATGCCAGCGAGCGGCTTGGGCTTGGGGGATGTCCGACCAGTCGATGGTGCCACTGGAATACCTGCCGAAAATATCCTGCCATGCTTGTGTGCGGGCCTCGGTGAGATTATCTGTATGGGTGTAGAGCCAGTGTTGGAATCCGTCAATGGTGGCCATCCACGGGAAGAATCTCAGGATGCCCTCCAGCTGCGCAGCCTTGGCACGACGTGCATCTTCCGGGCTATAAAACACATCTAAATGATCACAGCCAATAAGCTCCATCGACATGCTAGCCACTTCGCAAAATTCCAAAGGCGCGTGACGCACAAACATCAACGGCTCATCACGGCTGTCCATGTAATGAAACGCATGTCCCGCTTCATGGAGCATCGTCTCCACATCACGATGGGTCCCTGCAGCATTCATAAAAATAAATGCTTCTTTGACTTTCTCTAGTGAGCTTTGAAAACCGCCTGGCCGTTTGCCTGGCCGACTTTCAAGATCAAGATTTTTTCCCGGCTTTAGTTCGCCATACATGTCTGCAAGCTCAGGTGACACACGATTAAAAATCTCACGCACGCCCTTGACCATATCCATGGGCTTGTCCGCATCAAACGGACGTAAGGGTTTGCGCCCTTGCGGATCGACCGCGACATCCCAAGGTTTAAGTTGATCGAGACCTAAATCAGCCTTGCGTTTTTCATCCAATGTTTTGACGATAGGCATGCAAACTTTTTCAATCGCATCACCAAAGGTCAAGCAGTCTTGGGGTGTATAGTCAAAGCGTCCATTGGATTGCCAGACATAATCGCGGTAATTTTCTTTGCCAGAATTTTTAGAAATATCAGCACGCTTGCTTAGGAGCTGATTGAAAATGTCATCCATTGCATCGCGGTCTTCAAGGCGACGGCACGCTGAGAGTTTCCATGCTGCTTGGCGTTGGGGGCGATCGGTTTCTTCGAGGAATCGGGCGAGTTGTTGGAGCGTTAATTGTTTGCCTTGGAATTGAACAAGTTGTTTGCCCGAGAGTTTGCCATACTCGGAGGTGAGTTTGGTGACTTGGGTTTGCAATGGGATATTTTCATCACGGTAAAGATCCGCATCCGCTTTCCATTCCTTGACGAGTTGCACATATTTTGAATCGGTGAGCTGATCTGCAAAACCGCAGTCTAAAAGTTTTCGCGCACATGCAAAATCTAGGGGTTTAATCTTGGGCTGAATCGCTTCAACAAACTGCATGTACCGTTTTTCAATCTCCGCATCATCCGTATGGCAGGACACATCAATGCTCCGGCGTGAACCATACTCACTGATATCCGATGCAAAGTCTGCATAGTCTTGTAGCCACTGCTTCACGTCATCCACATTATTTAGTGAGCGATCAAGTAGCTGTTGATAAAGCGGCTGAAGCTGATCAAAATCCGAGCAATCCAATTTACTAGGTACAAAGTTACAAGTCATCTCTGGCATATCAAAACCCCTTGGGCAAAAAATTAAGTTAGAAGCTAATAGTGTACCGGTAATCACCGTGTAAAAAAAAGCCGTCGGAAGTTGCTAAAGCAGATTTACACTGGGGGATGGTTGTATTTCAATAGCCGCGAGCTTACAGCTCGCTGGGGTTTAGCCAATCACCACCGCGCGTTGCTCTTTTGCGGAGAGGTACACCGCATCGGTGATCTTTTGCATGAGCAGGCCGTTTTCCAGTGAAGTGCGTGGGGTGGAGCCTGTGCGGATGGCGTTGGCGAAATCGACTGGCGGGCCGTCGTGGGCATCACCTTCATCAACGTTTTGACTAAAAAGTGTTTGTGTAGTGAGCTTGCTGTCAGGGTTGATTTTGTCGAAAAATATTTCAGTGGGGCCGTCATGAAAATGCGTCATTTGCAATCGCAGTGAACCCTTGGAGCCGATGATCTGCCAAGTGGTTTCACCTTTAATTGCTGCGAATTCAGCACGTTCGATTTGGATGACCATGCCCTCATCACATTGGATTAAAGCTAGGGCATGGGTTTCAGCATCGGAAGTTTCATGCACACGCATGGGTAACTGCGGCGCACATTGCCACGTTTGAGCGAGCACGGTTTTGGGCTTGATATTCCAACTCAGTAACCCGAGCATGTAATCCAAATCATAGCAGCCCCAGTTAACGAAAATGCCCCCGCCATTAAGTTTGTGACTCACGCGCCAGATCGGCGGATCACTGTCACGCGGGCCGCTGTCTTGGATGATGCCTCGGATGTGAACCACGCGGAGTTGGCCGAGATTGCCTGCTGCAATAAAGTCACGAATTTTTTCCAGAAACGCAAAGCTACGATAACGGCTTGAACACACCGCAACCGTTAAATCACCACGGTTGTCGATAAGTTGCTGTACTTGAGCTTCATAGCGAGCCACCGGCTTTTCGGTGAGCAGATGCTTGCCTGCTTTAAGTACACGCACCGCGAGCTTAGCACGGAGATTGGCAGGTAAGGCAAGGATAACACCTTCGACTTGATCGTCGTTTAGGACATCATCTAAATCGTTGTAGATTTTGTTTGCTGCATGTTCTTTGCCGAGCTTATCTGCTTGTTGCTTGTTGACATCACAGACAGCTTGGAGCGTGATGTTGTCAGCTTTGACACAGCACTGAGCGTGGATTTTGCCAATGACACCACAGCCGACGATTGCGATACGAACAGGTTCCATGTTGAATAATCCTTTAGTGGATAAGTCTTGTTTTTTGAGACAAAGTCATGATAGAAAAAAAGCCGCAGGTTTGGGGCCTGCGGCTTAGAAATTCAATAAACTTTCGCCCCCCCCGGAAGTCCGAGGGCTTGATATCGCCAATCGAAATTTCCGGGGGGCCCCAGAAGTCCGAGGGGCTTGATATCGCCAAC
>JAESSU010000153.1 GCA_016763955.1 Phycisphaeraceae bacterium
CCGGCAACCGCAACACCGGCAACTGCAACACCGGCTACTGGAACACCGGAACAAACAACGCAGGCAACTGGAACGCAGGCAACCGGAATACCGGCTTCTTTTGCGAAAATACGCCAAAGCCTCTGTTTTTCGATGTAACAACGGATTTATCATGGGAAGAAGCGCGAGGACTTGTTCCTTACATAGAAATCCCGGTTGCGTGTAAATGGGTCTATGAAAACGACATGACCCAAGAAGAAAAAACAGAACACCCATCGCATAAAACTACAGGCGGTTATCTAAGATCACAGCCAATCAATCTAAATGAGGCATTCCTAATCGCATGGGCAGGACTCGACAAGCGTGAAAAAATGCGATGGCTCAATCTGCCGAATTTTGATGCAAAAAAATTCAACAAGATCACGGGTGTCGAATTGTCTGAAATTATTGAATTGCAGGAATCCAAATGATCGAACGCACAATCACATCAAACGACATCGCACTTAAGGCATTGAGAGACGCACTCGAGTTGAGCAATTTAACAATGGCTTGCCATTACGCAACTGAACAGCAACTAAAAGATGCGACAAAAAAAGCAATGTGCAGCATCTTAAAAAATATCAAGCAGGCAATCGCAACACTCGAAGCAGAGCAGGCCCACGCAGAAGGCAGCCAGCCACCAAACGCTGGTTCCTTGGCGCGTATCGGTGACGTTGAGAAAGGACGCTCAGTCACTGATACGCCGCCTTTTTCAAAGGAGCATGGCGAGATGGTCGAGTCCAGTAATTTTGTCTTCTTTGCGTGCCTGCTGGGTGTCGTGTTTTGGGTGATTATCACAGTTATTGAAACATTCTAATCAACACGTCCGAGATGCAACCCGCCTAGCAAATGCTTCTTCCATCGAAGGTCTAGTTTTACGATGGCTCGGACTTTTATACGAATACATAGATACCTTTGTGTTGGCCTCGAAAAAACATCGTGAGACTGGTGATAAATTCGCACGGAACGGAACCGAGGCTGACACAAAGGTATCTACAAAAAGGGCAAAGCGATGGAACGCGACAATACTAACGACGACATAATGAGCGTGGGATCAGACCGACGGTACCTAGTCATGGATGACATAGGCTCAGAACCATCAGTGGACATATCAACCCGCCGAATGGACGAAAGTATTGAACAGATACATCGGAAGTTAATAGAGCAGGCCACCAAAGGTCACCTGTCGTTTAAAGGTGACAAAGTAGTTTGTCTAACAACATGGAAACGCCGACCACAAATTAGAGATGCAGCAATTTAACAGGAGAATCGCATGCAAACGTACATTGGAGTCAAGATCGTAAGTGCAAAGCCCATGACGCGGGGCGACTACAACACCTATCGTGGTTGGACTATTCCCCGGGATGAAAATCCGTTGGATGATGGATATCTAGTCGAGTACATCGGCGAATGATCAGGAATGGGTCGAGTTGGAGAGCCGGTAATGACCGTCCTTAAAAGTGTAAAAACAAGCTCCATGCGGGTGAGATGCCCGCCGCACAGGGAGCTAGTGCGATTATCGGTAAGCACATAACCAATTTATAAGGAGAAACAAATGCCCCAAATTACTACAAAAGTTGATGTTCAAATATTTTGCACAGACGGAAAGATTGGTTTGTTTATCGGATTAAAAACTGATGATTTGCAAAAAAGCGCAGTTCCGCAAGACACAGTAAATAAAATCCTCGAAAAGGTTGCGGATGAAGCTGTAGACGAAATTACCAAAAAAATCGTAGCGACAACAGAAAACATTAAAAGCGCAACTCGCATCAAGAATCATGCGGCAAACAACTAGGTATCGGGGCCGAGACAGGCGTTCGATTGGCGACAAAGCCTCATGCGGGACGTTGCCAAGACTGGGGTTCAAATCCCCACGGCTCCATTAAGCATCGAAAACACAGAAATACCAACACGGATGTCCGTGCCAATATCTCTACACACTTACCGGATCGTAAACCCTTTAGGGCTGTCGTGCTGACACGATCCGATCCTCTGGCCGGTGAGTGCCGGCCAGAGGATTTTTAAAGGAGTAAATATGTATCTCAATCGTAAAAGTAAATCCTTTTCACTGCATCTGGAGTTGCTCTGCATGCTCTCGACTACGCCCATTTCCACAGAAGTGGTCAAGAAAGACTTACAAGCAGATACAGCCATCATTGCTAACGCAATCAAAAAGCTCACCAGGCATCACAATATCGACATCGTGCGGGGCGGCGGGACTATGCGAGTCAAATCAACCCAGTGGTTTGTCGCATCAAATCTAGCCAACAAATACTACACATCTATTTACGGATAAAACTATGAAAACCAGTGAAGAAATTGACGAAATCGCACCCGCCTTAGCTCAAGCACAAGCAGATTTTAAAAGAGTACAAAAGTCAGGCGACAACAAGTTTGACCGATACCGGTACGCGATGCTCGAAGACTTCGTTAGTGCCATTGATGACAAGCTTGCAAAAGTTGACTGTGCGATCATCACCAGTGTCGGCAAGGTAATGCAAATGCCTAACCGAACTACTCAGAAAGGTGGGACTGAATATGTCGTGAGGGTCTTATTGACCACGCGAATCATACACTCATCTGGCCAATGGATTGAGTGCGTCGGTTACGGTGAAGGCCAAGACCGTGCGGATAAAGCACTATACAAAGCCATAACCGGCGGGCGAAAGTATCTACTTGGTGCAATGCTCGGGCTTGCTACGACAGACGATCCCGAAGTTGATGATGACCACAATCCAGCACCCGCACAAGGTCAGTCAAAAAAGAAGCAGAATCAAAGCCAGCAACAACAATCTGTTGGCGAATCTGGAGCCCTCTTTACGATTAGTGATGTAGTAACCGTTAAAGAAGGGACAAGCGGCAAAGGGCCATGGACTTTAAGCAAAATACACTTCGGCGGCATGGAAGCAACTACTTTCAAAGATGAAATAGTGAAGGTGTCGCAGGCAGCTATCAAAGACAAAGTGCAATGTCACGTTGAATACTTTGAGAACAACCGAGGACAACTTGAAATCAAAGATATCTACTATCCCCAGGACGATGCGCCAAAAGCAGAATCCGCACCTACTGGTGATGCACCTAAGCAATCCGACGATCCACTTGATGCCGCCGAAGGTGTCTCAGTCATCACCATTCAAAGCATGACTGACAGGTCTGTGGATATGGACGGAAAACCGACCACTGTTTACGGGCTTAACACTTCCATTGGACGCTGTGGCTGCATTAACGAGGACGCAGCGGGTGTTCTTGCCAACGCATTCAATGGCAATGTCGAAGTATCTGTCAACTGGAAACAGACCCCAAAAGGCAGACTTATTACAACAGCTAGTGAAATCCCATTTTAACGGAGTGAAGACATGCACATTTCCACACGGCATCGTGACCGTCTAAGAAACACGATTGAGAAACGCTTCTTAAGACTACGAATCGAACTATTAAAAGAAAAGCGGATCAATAACGAATCAGCCTGGGAACTCGACCAACGTCTCGAAAATGAGGCGATTTGGTTTGCAAATGAATGCCTCGAAATACTCAAAGTGCCTGCAAAAAAACGCAGCAAGAAAGGTAAATGAATCATGGCTACAAAGACAAAATCATTACTCGGAATCGCGGACGACATGCTCGCAATTGACGAACTCCTCATGGAGTGCGAAGGCGACATCTCAGATACAGACGCAGCGGAGGCCATTGACAAGTGGTTCGCCGAAGCTGAAAGCAACCTTGACGAAAAGACAGACAACTACATCGGCCTGATGAGGCAGAAGTCGCTCTTGATTGCAGCCCGCAAGGAAGAAATCGAACGCCTACAAATGATGAACAAGCAGGACGAACGGTCTGCGAAGTTCTTAAAAGAACGCCTGCAATGGGTACTTGAACGACTCGGACGCAAATCAGCAGGCAAGACACGCAAGGCCACGATAACTAAAAATGGCGGCAAAATTCCAATGGAAATTGATCCCGTTGATCCTAAAAACGTTCCTGAATTGTACAAGAAATACCAACTCACTATTGACAGTGATGAAGTTCGCAGAGCGCTTGAAGCGGGGGGGGAATTAACGTTCGCTCGTCTCAGCGAACGTGGCACACACCTACGCATCAAGTAACAAAAAAACGCATAAGCCGTGAGAGTGCGTTACGCCAAAAGAATCCTTTAGCACAACACATGCAGCCGGTTGGAGGCGATCCACGGATGGGCTGCTTTTATGGATGCGATAAATGGAAAAGTCGTTAATAAACATTCCCGCTAACTACAAAAAACTTACATGGCAAGAAAGGCGATGGGTTCGCAATGAGTATGTGAAAAGGCAAAAAGGCCTGTGCTTTTATTGCGGAAATCCACTGTCTGGATCAGCTACAGACAGTGTCGAATCAAAACAAATTACAGAACATTTGTTCCCAGATGGTTTTTTTAAATGGCCTGTGCATCTGCATCACGATCACTGCACCGACATGACCATAGGGGCAGTCCACTGTCACTGTAACGCTGTCTTGTGGCAGTATCACGGTAAATAAACACTAAACATCAATCTCAAACAGAAAGAAAAAATTATGAACCAAGACACCACACCCATGACCTCAAAAGCCACACCCTTGAACCAAGACTTTACATCTAACGAACTAGCAGAAATCCGCAGCCGTGCCCTTGGCATGCTTCGTAAAGCAACAGGCAAATCAGAATGTGCAGCCCTCAAGTCACTAATTACATCAGCCTCCAAAATGCAAGCCTGCCTTGTCCAAGAAGAAGCCCAAAACCAAATCAATGAAGCAGCACAAATGACACTTGAAGATGCAGCAGTGGAAGGTGGTGAGTGAGATGGACATCCAACAATTACCTATCAAAGACATTCGCATCGACGGGGACACGCAGGCACGTGTCGAACTCGATAACAACATCATCCTTGAGTACCACCACTTGCTTATGGATGCCGTAGCACTGCCACCCATCGTCGTTTTTGAAGATGACGACAATTACTACTGGCTTGCTGA
>JAESSU010000154.1 GCA_016763955.1 Phycisphaeraceae bacterium
AAGAGAATTTTGTTATCTACCGGTGACCATTTGGGGAAGAGTCCAAAACCGATGAATCGTTTAAGCGATGGGTTTTGGACATCGACGACGACCATTTCCCATGCACCGGACTGTGAGCCATAGGAAGCATAGACTAAGGATTTACCATCAGGACTAAAGCTTGGGCTTAAATCTTGTGTCGCATCTACGGTGATCTGCACGGGGCGGCCGCCTTGGATGTCTACAATATAGATATCCCAGTTACCTGATCGGTCTGAAGAAAATGCAATTTTCGAGCCATCTGGACTAAAGACCGGGGTGACATCATGGGAGGGATCATTGGTGATTTGCATGATGGCCATGCCGCTGGTGGATTTGATGTAGATGTCTGCGGTTTTGGAATGACGGGTGGAAGCAAATGCAAGATTTTTACCATCAGGCGAGAGATCGACATCAAAGTCGCCGCCTTCGTTGGCAAAACTCACACGGGTAATATTCTGAGGATCAGAATCACCACGCCCGGACATATCCATCGGTGCATTGGGAATACTGCCAAAGATATCTATCGGTCGGGCGCTAGCACGAGAGATGGGTGTGCGGAAGTTTGGATTCGATTCTGACTGCATCGCAGACTGTGTGCCATAGTTCACCAAGGATCGAGCGGGCATGGCATCAGGAGCAGGTAAAAATGCCGGATTGCTAAGTGCAGGCTGCTGCCAAGTGTTACCCACTGGTGAAATGACCTGTTCAGACTGCTGCCCCGTGGCCCATGCAGCTGAAGGTGCAGAAGCTGTATCCATCCTCTGTACTGTAGGCTGAGTCTGAGCAAATGAGTGTGCGGGGGGAATTGTAACTTGATTTGGGATCGTTGCTGGCGAAGCGTTTCGTATCGCTAGATCACGTTCTTCTAAGAACTTATGATAAGCTTCAACCGATTTTTTCTCGCGTTTACTGATATTCCAGCCGCCAGAATAACTAAGCATCTTGCAACCCCCTAGCGGTAGGCACAAGACACAGGCCATCACAGATTGAACTAAACGTTTATGCGTCATCGATCACCTCAACATCTATCAGCCGGCCCCAGCCTGAAGGATGTTCTATCCTTATCGGGCATCAACACAGCTGCATCACAACGAAATTGTATAAATGCTTTATCGGACGACAGCCCGAATCGGCTTTACGAATAATTCGTTTTAAAGAAAGTCACAACCTTCAATAATGTGGACTTTTCTATTCCATTAAAAATTTCTACAACATTTTTGAGGGCTGTATTTGTCAGAAAATCCCAACCAGACCATAATGCAAGCAAGCTCGCGATACAGCTTCCGACAAACCTCACTGGGAATAATCTGTCTATTGAGCTTATTGATTGAGTAGTACATAACTCCAATTTCGACATCATTCATACAGATTGCAAACTGACATGGCAGACGTTCTGGCGTATTTAAATCAACTGAATTTCCATTTAGATCACCCCCTAATCCGTTGGCCTTTGACCCTTGCCTATGTCATTGTCCTTTTGCTTATCGCATTTTATGGCCTGCATCGCTACATGCTGGTCATAACCTACTACCGCAACCGTCACAAAACACCCCAATTGAACCAGAGATTTGAAACCTTGCCCAAGGTGACCGTGCAGCTGCCTATGTTCAATGAAGGCAATGTTGCTGCGCGGGTGATCGATGCAGCTTGCCACATGGATTACCCCAGTGACCGATTGCAAATTCAGGTCGTCGATGACTCCACAGATGAAAGCGCCCTCATCGCAAGACAACATTGTGAATCTTGGCAAAAACGAGGCATTGATATTCAATATGTCCATCGCGTTCATCGCAAAGGTTACAAAGCTGGCGCATTGCGAGAAGCAATGACATCAGCCACCGGCGAGTTTATTGCAATCTTTGATGCGGACTTTATCCCCCCCGTAAACTTTCTTAAGGACACCGTCCACCACTTTACAAATGAAAAAATCGGCATGGTTCAAGCACGATGGGGACACCTTAACCGTGAAGACACCCTGCTCACCCGCGCACAAGCCATCTTTCTGGATGGCCATTTTCTCATCGAACATGCAGCACGCAGTCTCTCAGGCAGATGGATGAACTTCAATGGCACCGCAGGACTCTGGCGACGACAAGCCATCGATGATGCAGGCGGCTGGGAAGATGACACGCTCACCGAAGACATGGACCTATCCTACCGATCTCAAATGGCCGGCTGGCAATTCCTGTTTTTACCGGATGTCATCTGCCCTGCTGAGTTGCCCCCAGAAATCAACGCTTTTAAAGCACAACAACACCGCTGGACCAAGGGTGGCATTCAAACCGGCCGAAAACTGCTCTGGAAAATTCTCACCTCAAACGCCAGCTTCAAAATCAAATCCGAAGCCTTTTTCCATCTCACCAGCATGACGGTTTATGTCTATATCACCTTGTTAGCAATCCTGTTTTTCCCCGCGTTTTACGTCAATATGCAACCCTTTGAATCAGGCACACTCCCTGCATTACTCTGGGGCATGACCTTGTTTTCACTGGGAACCGCTTCAGCAGGCACGTTCTATCTGGCATCCCAAAAAGTTCAAAACCGCAGTGTGTTTAAAACCGCCTTGCACCTGCCGTTTCTAATGAGTCTGGGCATTGGCATTGCGCTAAACAACACACGCGGTGTCATCGAAGCCCTAATGGGCCAAGAGTCTGCTTTTGTCCGCACCCCCAAATACAACACCACTGACAACACGAACTTCCAAAAACCCATTGCTTGCCCATCTATCAAACGCTGGACGAGCTGGGCAGAAATTTTTATGGGGTTCTATAGCCTGACCTGCATAGTGATCGCATTAGGGCAACCACGGGGTTTGTTAAGCGTACCCTTTTTAATGCTCTTTGCCTTTGGCTATTTTTATGTGGGATTTAGCTCAATGCTCGGACAACTCCGCAGCCGCCCGCAAGTAAACATCAAACCCCTGCCAGCATGAATTGACAGCCCCCATGCCAGCTATAGATGCGTGTTAACACGTCACCCACTGCATGGTTTTTGACGACTGCATAATCGCCTCTTCAAGGTGCAACATCGACAAACCTTGCTCGCCGGGAATGGGCGCAGTTTTTCCTCAGCGACAATGCGGGCAAAATCCTGCACTGCTGCGACACAGTTTTCCTGCAAGCCCATCGTGTCACATATCTGCGAAGGCTTAAAAACGGTCATTTCCCGATTGCCCCGATAAAGGGCCACGTTACCCGTCAGGTCGTCAAGTGTTGCCCACCCCTTGACACCTTGAACCAGCAGTGTTGCGCCAGGCTCTACGGCACTCGAGTAATCCGTGCCCGCCGCCATGAGGATCGCTTTGTTCGCGTATTCCACCCTGTACGCTTTACGTGTATAGGCCGCATATATGAACGTTGGAAACGCAAGGTCAGGCGGGGATTGATGAGGATGGTCGGGCAATGCTTCACGATCAAAAACGCTCACCACTCGCGTGGGGTCGCCCAACAAGCTCGACACATAATCCGTCATATGGTGTAGGCAGCAGGTAAACGCACGCAGTTGT
>JAESSU010000155.1 GCA_016763955.1 Phycisphaeraceae bacterium
AATTATACTTAGACAATAATGAGTTGCTGTGAATCGCCCTCGTGATGTTGTGTTAAGAACGCTGATCCCATCAATTTTCGTTAGGGCCTCGCGAAGTAAATCGTCGTTCCGAACACGGTCTTCAATAAATTTGGGCAATTTGGCAATTTGTTCGATGCCAATGGCGGCATGAATTTCACTCATACGGTAATTAAATCCCAATTCTGTGACATCATACAACCCAGGAATTTTACGTTCGCCATGCGTGCGATCAACACCAAACGCCTTGGTCAGACGAAGACGATCTGCAAGTTCTCTATCCTTGGTAATAATAATGCCGCCTTCGGCCGTGGTCATGTGCTTGACGGGATAAAAACTAAAGACACCAGCGTGACCCAAAAGGCCCGTGTGAATGCCGTCAAGTTTGGCACCGACAGACAGAGCACAATCTTCAAGAACAAACAAATCATGACGGTCAGCAATTTCCATGACACGCGTCATATCAACGGGCATGCCCAGAAAGTGAACCACGACAATACCTTTGGTTCTTGGCGTTATTGCAGCTTCGATTGCATCAATGTCGATGTTACCCGTATCAAGCTCACAGTCTACAAAAATGGGGCATGCACCGGTCAGTTCAACGGCGTGTGCTGTGGCAACATGTGTTTGTGCGGGGACAATCACCTCATCGCCAGCTCCGATGTTTTGATTGAACCAAACAAGGTGCATTCCAGCCGTGCACGAAGAAACGCTCACCGCATGAGGCGCCCCCGAAAATTCGGCAGATGCAGCTTCAAAAGCAACGGCTTGTGGGCCGTGGACAAGAATTGGACCGTTTAATACGTTTGCAACGGCATCCCGTTCATTTTCATCAATAAGGGGCATACCAAAAGGGATGTTCTTTGCATTCATTATTTTTTACCTTATGATTTTATAGAGAGGGATAGGAGTTGTTTTTCCCGAAAGCAGAGATTCTTCAATGGCAAGAGAAACATTCATCGCATCAAATACTTCTTGGGCTGAAACATCTTGTTCTGTGCCATCTAAAATAGACCTTATAAATGCTGGAATCATATCACCTTTTACTGCTCCTGGATAGCTTGAGTCAATGGAGGTAGGCTCAACACCGGGGTCACGACTTGTATAAAGAGATGCACCTCCGTTGTGATTCTGTATGAATGTCTTATCCATGCCATATATAGAAAGATTATGATAGTGAGGAAAAACACAGGCATAATTTGCGGTAACCTTCCCAATACTACCGTCTTCAAAACGGAGCAAGGCGGCGATGAGGTCATTGCGTTTGAAACCTCGGTCACGTGTCGCAATATTGTTGCCAAAAGCCGTAACTTCCACGATGGGTTTGTTGGTCAACCATAAAAGAAGGTCAATCATGTGAATACCACCCCCATGGATCACGGAATGGTACTCTTGGTGAGCTCGCCAACCGGTTAGGATTTTTTCAACACGACCATAATTATAGTCAGCTTCAACATAATAAACATCGCCAAAATCACCTTGCTCTATGGTTTTCTTAAGATCAATAAAGCGCGGAGATTTCCGCAATATCAGATTTGATGACAGGTGAAGTGATGGATCAGCGTTGAGGTGCGCCGCTATATCATCCAATTCATCCCTGAACAGACACATTGGCTTTTCGACAAATACATGTTTTTTATTAGTAAGAGCTCGCACAATTTGCTTGTAATGAGCATCGTCATAACTGGCAATCGACACGACGTCAATTTCAGGGTCGTCAAGGACGTCTAAGGGATCGGTAACTAAATTTCGACCCGGGTAACGAGTGGAAACATCTTTGAGTTTGTCGGGATCAATGTCGCAAATCGTTTTAACGCGACAACGCGGATCAGCTTCATACCCATCAATATGACGTTCTCCAACGCCGAGGCCAATGATTCCTGCCGTTAATAATAGTTTGTTAGTCATTAGGCTTAAGGTCCAGATATAACTTTGTGATTTCTTCCCAGCCGGTTACAGCTAGAGGATTTAAAAACTGGGAAAAGAGTCGATCGGCCATTTCAAATTCTTCGGGCGTATCGACAGAAAGTTGGATATCACCAAAATCTTTTCCGCTTGTTAGATTTACGATTTTGTAGTGGTTTTCATTGCGGTAAAAATACGGAGTTACATGTTCACGCTCTAAAGCGTTCATATCCTTGTGGGCCGCACTCAGGGCTTCTACGGAAATGACTTCCACAGACTGACCTTTAGGAAAAGTTCTTAGTTGTATATTTGTCGCAAGATCGCATTGAGCCGCCTGAAATATATTTGACAGTGTATCAACCAAACTAGGGTCCAAAAATGGACTGTCTCCACTTAATCGAATAAAGGCTGAGGCCTCAACGAAAGTGGCGGCACCCAACATACGCCCCGCCACATCGTCAAGTGATCCTCGAAAACAATTTAAGCCTTCTCGTTTGCAAAGCGTCGCGATGTCCTCATCATCTTCGCGGTCTGAAGTCGCGATGATAATAGGGCCTACATTTTGGCACAATTTAATACGGTCAATCTGATGTAAAAGCATCTCCTGCCCATGAATTGGACGCAAGACCTTTCTTGGTAGGCGCGTTGATGAGAGACGCGCATTAATGATTACAGCAGGCTGTTCAGAAACACTCATATCAAAGTGTCTCTGCGGCATCTTTAGGCCGTTTATCTAGGCTATAGAACTGTTGAGTTTCTACCATTGTTTTATAGAGTTCATTGTTTTTGACAAGATCGTCATGATTGCCCGTTGCGACGACTTGCCCCTTATTTATGACAACAATTGTATCAGCATGGCGGATCGTTGAAAGACGGTGGGCAATCACCAAAATTGTTGAGGTCTTCCGGAGAGTGTTAATGGTGCGTTGGATGGCTTTTTCCGTGATACTGTCAAGGTGGCTTGTTGCTTCATCCAAAATGATTAAGTCAGGTTTACTAAGGACTGCGCGAGCCAACGATAAGCGCTGCTGCTGACCACCAGAAAGACGAACTCCGCGGTCTCCTACTGATGTATCATATCCGTCGGGAAGTTCATTTTGGACAAATTCATCAACTTCAGCCAGCTTCGCGGCGGCTTGAATGTTTTCTTGCGTCGCATCATCTTGGGCAAAGGATATGTTGTTTCCAATGGTGTCGTTGAACAAGGTAATATCCTGGCTCACCAATCCAATACGTTTATGCCACATATTAAGGTCAAGGTCGTTAAGGGGGATGCCGTCAATTCGTATGTGCCCCCCGCTCGGATCATAAAATTTTGCTAATAAATTTATGATGGTGCTTTTGCCCGCGCCCGATGGGCCAACAATGGCAACCATTGACCGTTTTGGAATAGAAAAAGAAATATTTTTAAGGACTGATGCTTGAGTGCTGGCGTAATTAAATGAAACATTATCAAAGCTGATCATGTCTTCAAGACCGTGAAAGGGAAGCTGTCCTGTAGCTTGACGGCAGTTAAGGAGTTCCTTATGGAAAATATCAATTTCTGAAAAAGCGTGAATATCACATTGGATTGCCGCACTTAAGGAATTAATAGTAGAGACCGGGGACAAGAGCCTAAATAGGACGAACGTGAACATAATGACGGCACTGATTTCGAGTTCATAACCAAGAGAGGATAGAATGATTAGTCCACAAATTAGCCCTCCAGACCCAATCGTTAGAACAGGGAAAATGCCTTGTTGCAAGCGTTCTTGACCGCAGCGAGCATTCAATTCGGACTGGGCAATATCTGCAAATTTATTCGACATCAAGGGTTGCGCTGATGACAGCACAATTTGTTTAAAGCCATTGATAGACTCATACATAAGCTGGTGAGCATCTTCGGTAAGACGTGTCAACAGCTCTCCCCGCATGCGAATTGATGGGTTAATGAACCTTCGGACGGCCAAACTTAAAGCATACATGAATGCAATTGAGGCTATGGTCAGTTTCCATGAAATTAAAAGCATAATTGATACATAAACACTGACGACCAAGAGATTTACGGCCAAGGCGGTAAAGCTACCAACGACTGTGGAAACGCGAGTGGTTTGTGACATGATGTTGTTAATTAGAACGCCCGCATCCCTGTTGTGTATGTAGGATATGTTTGTTGCGAGGAAATCTTTATATAAAGATGTGATCAGTTCAAAACGCATACGCACAGGTATTGTCGCGGCAAGAAAACTTGCTAGATATAAAAATAATGCGCGAGCGGTAATAACGACAAACATTGCTCCGGCAAGAAACTGCAAGCGGATTGAAGGTGAGTATTGATCAAAAATTATAGTGACCTTGCCAATTACAGGGATATTTGCAAGAGAACTACCTCCCCCCATCGTTTCTAAGATCGGAATCAATAGCGAAATGCTGGCACCTTCCGATATGCTTGCAAGCAGAGAGATCATAATAAAGATTAGCACCCTAGCTCTTTGAGGAGCGAGCAAAGTCACAATTTTCCCGATAACGTATTTTGTTTCTTTAATACCTTCAAGAATTGAAATATTTTTCATTATGATATCCTAGTTTTCGTAACCTTAGCGATCTTGGGCTTTTGGCGACTAATCAACGGGACAACTGCCCGCCTGGATTTGTCTTCCGAGCTCTTAGCCAAATTTCCATAGAAAGCAAACGACCGAGGGTATTTGAATGGTCATCTCCGCCTTCTGTAATTGGACAATGCATATCCAGCAACTTGAGAATACCCTTGATGTCATAGTACTGAGACAATTCGCAATTTGAGGTAAACAGATCTAAAAACATTTTTTTCAGGGGGCCGTCATACAACATACGGGCTGCTGGGATCATGAATTGATACTTTTCGCGGTTCCAAACAATCTTGTCTGGCATATAGCGCTCAGCCACTTTTCTGACAAGATACTTGTGCCAGTTATATCCATCTGGTTCTTGCATCATACGAAGGCGTTTGGGAAGTGCATTGGCAAAATGAACAATGCGATTGTCCAAAAGAGGGGGTCTCATTTCAAGTCCAAACATCATGCCAATTTGATCAACACGTTGAAGGTAACCCGGCAAAAAACAGAGTTGGTCGAGTTCAAGAACTTTACCAACGGCATCCTTAGACACAAGGTTTTCAACAAAAGCTAACCGGTCAGGGTTATCAAAAGAGGTCGTTTCAGCAAACATTTCTAGACGGGGCAAAGCGACCTTGTTCATCGCATACATTAAAACTGAAGGGTCTCCAGTTCTCTCGTATTCATCGGCAATCGTACGGTGTCGCAAATATCCGCCAAATGTTTCATCGGACCCCTCCCCCGTTATAACGGCTTTAATATCCGAATTTTGCTGGATGTATTCACTAAGACCCATAAATGTTAGGCTATTCAAGTCTTGAAGGGGCTCATCAAAATGTTCAATAAGTCGCTCTAAGTTACCAGGAATATATTGGTCGTAGAATGGTACCTCTATGTGTTTTTGATTTGCAGCTTTGCAGCAAGTGCGGCAAGATGACGTTCGTCGATTTCTGTAGAATGGTCCGGGAAAAATACCGTAAACATGTCTAGGCGATCAAGGTCACGTGCCGAAAGATATGATACAAGCGTACTATCAAGTCCTCCACTGACCAAAGCACCCACAGGGACATCAGAAATTGTCCATTCGCGCATGGTTTCTGAAATCAACGAGTCTAATTGGTCAACGGCATCATCTAAGGTTAAATCAGCACGAAATTCTTCTGGTGCTGGATACCAATACCGATGAACTTTCAAAACCCCATTTTTAAAAAAGGCCGCATGCCCTGCTGGAAGTTCCGAGATGCTTTTGTGAATAGTCGATTGGCCCGCAACAACGCCAAAAATAAGGAATTCGTTAAATGTCTTATGATTGGCCTCAAAAGGAACCAAGCCACTGTCATGAAGTGCACAAATTTCCGATGAAAAACCAACTTCATTGTCGCCTTCAAAAAAATAAAGAGGCTTAACGCCCATATGATCCCGAGCCAGAAACAAGCTGTTGTCACGAGCATCCCATATGGCAAAGGCAAACATGCCGCGCAAACGTTTAAGGCAATTAACGCCCTCACGTTCATAGAGGGCTAAGATGACCTCTGTATCTGAGTGGTCAGAGGCGAAACGGACACCGTCGCGTTCAAGTTCTTTACGTAAATCTCCGTGGTTAACGATTTCACCATTAAAGACGATGGTCAAAGGAGCACGAGCCGAAACCATAGGCTGCTTACCACCAGAAATGTCAATAATCGACAATCGTCTATGCCCTAACCCGACCCCAGGTGAAGACCAGTACCCTGAGCCATCAGGCCCACGATGCGCCAGACGCTTTGTCCCAGCCTGGCACAAAGCATCAATTTCACCTTGTTGACGTGAACTCGAGACGAGTCCAAAAATGCCGCACATTAGCCGTAACTCCTTTGGAAAAAATTATAGAACGTTAAAATCTTACATTTAAATATGAATGCCATGCCTTCGCATAAGATTAAAAAATGAAGATTTTTTATATTATTTTTTCGATTACAGAAAATTCTATTGATTTACTGAATCGGGGTGGATTTCCTTTGAAAAGGAGAATTAACATCACAAGCACTTTCAATACCTAAAATTCAGGCTTCCATTTTTGAGCCCATAGCTCAAAATTCAAGGCCTGCCAGAGCAGCATCATGTGATTAGCTTTGCCATCCATATGTTGCTTAATCAAATCATCAAATCTATCTAGATTGTAGAATCCGCGCTCTCTGAATGAACGGCTCATGAATGTGTCCAAAATGAAATCTTTCAATTCGTTGCGGAACCAATTATCGGTTGGTGCATTAAACCCACCCTTATGAACTTCATCAAGAATTTCATCCGGCACGATACCGCGTAAGGCGCGACGAGCGAGAACCTTATTCACTCCATCTTTGATCTTTTGGTCGTTGGGAAGGCCCCATCCCATTCTGATTACAGCTTCAGAAACCAATGGTGACGAGGTGTCCGTTCCATAGGTCCAATCCATAACATCTTCTGGGTCTGTCGCCGCTGCAGCAGACTCGTATAAATACCCTTGCATCGTATAGCTTCTTAAATACGAGCCATAATTGCGAACACTTTCTGCTTCAACAGGACCAACTAAATCTCGAAAATCACTTGATAATAATTCAGGTGTGTCTAGCCACAACGAAAAAGGAACAAGACATCCCGGAATGTTTGTATCCGTATGGCTGGTTATAAAGTCCTCTGCAGTTTGCTGTGTTTTTGGAAATTCAGCTGTTGAGTGCTTGCTGACCCAAGCAGAAACTTCGTGCTCATACTCTGTCTTGTCAAACTTGTTTCTTAAATCGGCAAGATTAAATAATAATGCTGGGTATGTACCAGCTTGTGGGTAATCTCCACCTGAACCTGTGTAAAGAACTCCATACCCCAGTTCACCTGTTTTTTTGGCAAGGAAATCATAGCTATACATGCTGATTGTCGTGAGCGGACTTTCAAAACGGTCATACATCGTGTCAAAATCGTTTGCCAGATCATGCCAATCCATTTTGACATTGTGCCATTTGGATACGTGATCGCGCACCGTGCATTCCATTAATTTGGATTCATCAAAAGGTGTCTCTTGTGCATAGGTCATAGACAAGGCTTCAATGCGTTCGCCTGTAAACTGATGCATTAACCCGGCAATTGTTCCGGAATCAACGCCTCCAGAAAGAGCCACGCAATGTTTTTCCCCTGCTCGAGCCGCATACGAATTTTTTAAGGCCGTCATCATAACATCACGATAATGACTTTCTAAATCTTTATCAGATGCATCAAAAATCGGCAAATTATTGGGTATATCCCAATATCGCTCAATGGATGAAGTGTGTTCTTGGGCAAAGAAAGTGCTCCCCCAAGGAACAATTTTAACGTCAGAGAACATGCTTGGACCACGTCCAAAATGTGTCTTGTAATTACACGCAAGATAACGAGACGCGGTTAAGGCATCTAAAGCGGCTGAAGCAATCTTTGCGCGGACTAACATCCCTGCCCCAGAAGCAAATCCAACATGGGTCGGCTGATCTGCATAATAAAGCGGTTTAGCGCCAAGATGGTCGCGGACCAGTGAGACTTTGCCCGTAAGGGGTTCGTAAATGACGATCGTCCACCCCCCATCCAAGGGGCCCGCGAAATTTATCCCCTTCTCACGCCAAAGCGCTAAAAGATTTTCTGCGGTAAGTAGACGATCTTTGATTTGAGGTGAGCCATCAAAAGCTAGAACACATCCCGTTTCTGGGCAGGTTGCAATGCGTGCCTTTTCGGTTTTTCGCCGGACAACACGTAATGAGAACCGACCATCAGCGGTATCAACTTTATCAACACATGTTGGATCGGAAACATAACGTGAGACAAACTTAATTCCAGAATCTAAGTCCTCTTGTTTAAGTCCAATTGAGTTTTTTCGACGTAGAATTCCAAGAATACGAGCCATGTGTGACAGCGTCCTTCCACCATAATAGTAGATTGTAAGTATTGATTTTATAGACTACACGATGGTCCGTTCCAACCCATCGCAGCACAACCCAAAAATTTAAACCAGATTTCTCATACACAAACCAACCTTCACAGTCCCGGTTTTGGATTAACTACAACTCAGAGAGCTAAGATAAGTTTTTCAACTTCCTCAAACTTCTTCTCTTTAAGTAGAGGAAGCATCTTATTTAAGCATTGCTGCAGTTCAGCAGAACTGCCGTTAACATGTTCATAATAATAATGGATAGTTCCATTGATGATAACATTCAGGCAGTTGTCAGGGAAAAAACAGGTTTGACACATGGTTGGAAGCTTCTCAACATCCCCTATAAGGTGGGCTCGTCGCATTGCACGAATTTTTTCGTTGTTAAATTCCTTCTCAAGAGGACCATCTTCAATATTTCCAAAGACTAAATCACCATTATAGTCACGGACACATGCTGTCAAATCTCCATTTTTTTGAACATGCACCTCACCCCATAAAAAGTGACAAGGTGAACAGCGATAGTAATCATCATCAAAAATCTTAGATGCAGAAAAATATGCATCATCGGCCGTTACTCCGTTCAGCAAACTATACGTAATATGACTAGGTGGCGTGAAGTAATCAAAGACACTTGGCATGTACGCTAGCTCAGAATAATTATCGGTCGTTATAACACTTGATATCCACGTAGGGAATGGGTTCTGTGATGCATTATTACGTTTTGTAAAAGCGAGCAAGTTTTCATGTAATTGTTCAAAGTTTCCACCTTTTCGGATTTTTTCATAGATGTGCTTGCTTGACCCATCGATGGAAACCATGAATTGGTCAATAATATCCCGGTACTCAAAGACTGTATCCATTTGCTTGTGTAGCAACAGAGCATTTGTTGAAATTGCGCCAACATGAATATTATACTTACGCAGAATTTCAAGATACTTAGGCAACCTTTTGTTGGAAAGGGGGTCGCCTATTGTATGCAGCGATACTGAACTTTTATTTCCTGCCTCAGCTATTTCATTGATTACCCGTTCAAAAGTAATGAGGTCCATCAATCCCTTGGGGCGCGTTGCCTTAGAGGTATTACACATTAGACAATCAATATTGCAGGAATCATTTATTTCAATTTCACCAACGACAGGAGGTGACGCTGCTATCTCTTCCAGATGATCTTGGTGAAGTTTTAAATAATTTTCACCTGAAACGTTTTCAAGGCTTTTTAGGGTTTCAAGAACGGTTTTAAGACGTGCTCCTTGGCGACCATACTGGCGGCGCTCTTTATGTATTGCGAAATTCCGTAACTTATCGATAGCGCTGCGCGGGAGTATGCTTTTTGCAATTTTGCGCGAGGTTAATCCAATCATGACTTTTAGGCTCCTAGGTAATGCACACTTAGTATTTGATGAGTTTATGTATTTATATATGCAGATTTTTGTCGTGGGAAGTACTATGGGATATGTCTTTGAAAAACGAGCAAACTATTCGTTTCAAAGTGATTAGAATTTTCTGTTCCCATATGATCTCCAATTGGTCTTAAACAATGACGTAAATGGAAACCATTTTTTTCAAATTCAAGATGCCAAAACCTTGGGTATTGATCTTGTAATGTCTCTTGGTGAATCAAAACTACATATTCTCGCGTGATCCGGCACAAATGCTGTACCACATCAAATGAAGGATGTACCAATTGGATCGTCGCTCCGTGAGAGTACACAATGTCGAATGAATTACTTTCTTCTTTGGAAAGAAAACCTTGAAAAAGATTATGCTCTAAATTTACAGCCGCATATGTTTCTGGGAAAGTATCAGCCATCATATCTAGGGCTGATGACATGGCATCGACCCCATGAAGGTTCGTCATACCACGCTGGTGTAGGTTATTCAAATGGCGCCCTACGTTGCAACCCAAATCAAGAATTTTAGAATTTTTTGATCCTGCAAATCTTTGAACTGCGTCGGAGAGTACTGTCGACGACACATCAAATGAAATATATTTATCTGCTGTTCGTCCCTTGTAATCACCACCCACCCAAACTCGAGCATCCAAAGCTCGTGGCCAAAACCAAAACATCCGTTCAAACAAGCGGTGCACATAAATTTCGCGCGACGTGAGCTTATTGGAAAGGACTCTTTCTATATGCCCATCGGAAATAACAAACTTCCAGAGAAAACGGAAATGGAAAAATGTTCCTATTACCCGGCGAAAAAAGTCCGCCGAACTGACAAGGTATTGACCTCGAGATTTCACTTCATTATTCAGGTTTTTATTGACACTCATTAACTCAAAGTCACTTCCATTTTTGTTTCGTAAAAACTAGGGGACAGAAAACCATTTAGACTCGTGCACTCGCATCCAAAATATTTAGGCCTTACAAAGCTTATCTTTAAGCCAAATATCAAGGGCGTCAATTCCAACAACCAAGCGCGCACTATATGCATAATGATCAAACCCATCCAGCATTCCAGTCGGATCAAAATAACACGATGGCTTTCCAAGCTTGGTTGCTACGGCTCCAGTTGTTGTAAATGGCATTGAAAGCACAGCCGCAGAATTTTCGATGGCTACAGTTGCGATCATTTCCTCTGGAAGCAGAAAAACGTCATTGGCTTTTGCACATTCTGCCCAGAAAGAATAATTATTCTCCAAAGTTTTTGGCTTTAAAACCGGCGTTGCACCTGCTCTTCGGATAGCCAAAGCGCCTTGCTTGATAAATTCCAATCGGCTTTTTCGGCATAAGAAGGGATTTCTAAAGCCATTATTTGCCCATCCAGATAAAGTCGGAGTATCAATATCAAAAAGAACAACGACTGGACCATCAATGTTTGGAAAGATTGTTTCTGGCCGTTTGTAAAATATGGGAGGGTCAATGATATATGTAACATTTACAATCCCATTTTCTTTTAAGCCTTCAACGTGCTGCTCCCCCCAAACAACATGCAAAGGCCAGCTTGTCATTGCATAGAAATAATTTGGTGGTTTGTAATCGGGGGAAATTGGGTGGAACTCTTTGCATGAATGAGAGTAATGCAGCACTGCAAACTCGCTACCTTGAACCTCCGCCATGTAAGTCCAGAGATACCGTATCATGAAATGATTTAGTGGAATAAAATATTGCTTTGCAAAGGAATCCTTTGGCACAGATCGAGCATGAGCAAGGTCAGCAATTTCGCGAAGTAAAACCGCGTGCCACCACTTGCGACCAAAAAAATTTACAACTGCTTTTAAGGCCGCTCGGGCCAAATCAAATAGCAATCGCCATTTTTTCTCTGGTACACATGATGGCGTAAAATATGTGTCACTAATCGATAATCCTTCGGGTAATTCTCCTACAGATCGATAGCCATCTAGTCTGTGAAATATAATATTTGAAATGTGGCTGAAAGAAGATTTTCGATACCATGAAACAAATGACCACTTCTTTTCAATTTCATTGGGCTCAAAGTTAACGAACTGTTCAGACCTCATAAAAACAGAGCATCCTGAAAAAGAAATCTCGTGAGCCGGGCGTTTTCTATTAATGACTAACAGTATTTTTACAATTCGCCTTAATCCACCCAGCAACAAATGAGCCTTCAAAAAATTCCACGCTATCGCAGAACGCAACGGAGCAAAAGCAATTCCCCTAGATCTTAAATATTGCCGAAAAGCTGGAGGAAACGGTAGAATCTCAAGGTTGCCTGATCCGTGTACAGCTTTAGTTAATCGAAGAGCCACATCACTTTTAACGGTTGAATACAAGATAATCTGCTTAATGCAGTTCACGATTTGATCATCTTCAACACCCATAAATTCAGGGGAATCTTTTAGATGCTCCTTTTCCAGAGTAATACGATTAAAACCTTCTAGAAAAAGTTTTGAAGTCGAATATGGATCATCGCTATCGCTTAGTTTTTGAATAGCTCGAATATCCTGCCTTAAAATAGATCGCTTACGGGCACGACATTTATGTTCAAAGAAATTCACGATACAAGTCCTTTAGGGCGACTGAATAGCCCCTAGATTTATAGACACCTTGCCGTTTATAAATGAAGCAAGGCGTTTTGATTATGTCAGGTGTTCGTTACACAGAAGAATTTAAGCGCGATGCGGTTGCTCAAGTCAGAACTGGCACCTGTGGTAACGCCCCCAATTTCAGAGGGCCATATAAGCAAAATCGTTAAGCGGCGATGCTTATCATAGCCAGTTTCTGTTTTGGCATTATACCACCGATCGCCATATTCGGTCTTTGGTTATTGTATGTCCAGAGCCACTTTATCCCGGAATGTTGCACTTATTCAGTCGTTTTAAAAATATATTGGCTGAGCCAATCGTTGCGAACCGTCCGATTGTAACGGTCCACATATGCGTTTTGCTGTGGGTTTCTTGGTTGGGTAAACATCAGCGTAATCTTGTGCTTTTCCGACCATTTTTCCAATTTATAACCAATATAATCTGGTCCAATGCCCAAACCTTCACGGTTAAAATCCGCCTTAGCGCGCTTTCGGAAACAACGTTTCCAGGGGCAAATTATTTTGCCATATCTCGTGCGCCATTCAGATAATGAAGCACGGCTCATACCGTGCTCTCGACAAAGGTCACGAACAGGCGGACCAGCTTCGGCTTGTTTACACGGTTTAGGTAACCACTTCAGGTGGGCGGGACGATGCTTTATAAGGAGTGTCTTTAAATTAAAATATATTTAGAACCCTTATATATTCTTATCATTTTTCTCGAGCAAAGCCTCAAACTGAATTGCAATCGTTTTCCAAATACATTCTTTTCTTACCCTAGGGCTACGTAAGAAAAGGTGCACATACTTCTCATAACCTTTTAAATCCACAAACGGCATATTGAGAACAGGATCGTCTGACCCACAAAAGTCATCTACGTTGATCCGTTTTTGCCCAAGCCTAAATGATAAATGTAGAAGGTTATCTTTGACATATGACTTTTCAAAATCATTTGATGTCAAAATGAAAACAGGCTTTTTATTAAGAACAGCATACGAAATAGCCGTACTTGCATGCGCCAACACCAAATTGCATTTTCGAATAAGCGTCGGTGTTATGCCTGAAATTACTTTACGGTCACCAAACCAGTCCTTCTTTTGTTGGTCTGTGTAATTTGACTTTGGGTGCGCCGCAATGACAACAGGCAAATTCAAATCCTCGCTAACTTTATCAAAAAAGTTACGCAATCCCTTAAAGTATGTTTCTGCATCAACTGGAGCATGCTTGCCAACAACATCATAATCTGGATGATCATGAGCTGACTCATCGATAAAAGTCGCATACGGACCTGTTGGGATAGCATCTGCACCCACCGACACATCTCGATCCCATATCATTTCGGTGCTTTCAACATCCATAACTTTAGCTTTATGCAGATGAGGAACAGAAACCGTAAAAGCGGGATAATACGATCCACAACGCACCCAGAGTTCTGGAGCTGGCATAAGCCAGTAATCTTTTTTATATTTCCATACGACTAAGGCCCGATTTTTTATTCTATACAATAAACCAAGAGATTTTTGCCACATAAACCATAAGCATTCTTTCAAATTCAAGGCGTATCGATAATCAGGAAAGGTTGCGGATGGCAAAGGATTAAGGGACGTTCTTATGTATCGAAGACCCCGTTTCCCCAAGGCAAGGAAAACATCTGGAGATTGTTCCAAGTGCAAGTGCATAAGTATGAGGTCTCGGTTATGGAGGCTGTCAAGAATTTCCTCCAATTCTGACATGTTGGCCGGAGCAACGGAGCAGGGATGAGATTTGAATTCACCTCTTTCTAAATTCTGGAAATTGTTTCCAATAATACTTAGACACTGAACTGCAATTACTTCGTATCCACGCGATTGCATAACATTACAACCGAAACGATCCCAATCACGCTGCGAAAAAATATTCGGCATAAGTATGATATAGCGGCACCTCACGTCAACATAACCTCATTAATATAGTAGAAACATAAACACTTATCGATATTGTCACGATGGTTTCCATGATGACCAATCTGTAAATATACAACATCACATTCCAAGACGAGCCCCCTAGTCATCTGGAACAGATGACTAACATTTAAGGTTTTACCACCTGACGTAAAGAGACAAAGGATTCTGCGGCGCTAAGGCCTGCTGACGTGCCACGCCAAATTGCTAAAGCACGTAAGCTCTCTTTACTGCGGGGGAAAGGAAAGTACCCATTTCACGTTCAGAAATCATATCCAATAATGTTGTGGCAAAACCAAGGTCTGTTTTACCTTCGGTCACAATCAACCAACCACCTCGAGGTCATGAAACGACTTTACCAAAATACCATCTAAGTCAGCGGCCTTAATAATATTGACCACGGCTTTGGATGCGCCACCTTTGCCATAAGGCGAATTGCATTTGGCCGCCTTGGTCTGCATACCATCCGATTGTGCAGTTTTGATCGCAGTCCGAATTCCATCCCTTGAATCTTCACAGTCGATAACGGATACGGCACGCAAGCGGCCTTGTTGACGATCACCTATATTGATGGTCGGCGTTCCTATTGATGGGACTTCGATCAAGCCACTGGATGAATTCCCAATCACAACCTGCGCTTCGTTAACCAATGACAAGTACCGCAACTGCCCCAATGAAGAGGTCAAAATCATACGACCCGTGTGTTGGGCTACATATTCAGCCAGCCGCTCATTCACGGCTTGCCCCCCCATGTCTGCATTCGCTTTGGTAAAGACGATACAAACATCAGGGAATGCGTCTAATGCATCAATAAGTGCGTTCACACTAGGAGCGTTTTTATCCAAGGTGGGTGGATGGTACGTAATCAAAAACACATCACCTTTTAACTCAAAACCAATCGATTCTGACAATGATTTTCGATCCATAAAGACCGTGTTTTCAATATGGTCCAGACCCGGCGCTCCAACTGTGAATACACGCTTAGGATCTTCGCCCAGCTGGATTATGCGATTGCGATATTCTTCTGCAGCTGCAAAGTGCAGGTGCGACATTTTTGTAATGGAATGACGAATGGCTTCGTCGATTTGGCCTTCGGTTGCTTCTCCACCGTGAATGTGCGCGATGGGCAAACGCAACATCATCGCCGTCGCGGCGGCGGCGAAAGCTTCATAGCGATCCCCCAAAATCACAAAAATATCAGGCTGTAAGTCATCGAGCGCTTTTGCGACCCCCGCCATTTCTTCGCCCATGGCTGTGGCTAGGCCAGCTCCGCTATCATTTTCCAAATTCATGCTAACTTTGACATCAATTTGAAATCCATCGGCTTCTATTTGTCTATAAGTCGCCCCTAAACGATCCGATAAATGTGCCCCCGTCACAAGAACTTGCAACTGTAGATCGGGGTCGTCTTGAATAAAACGCATGACCCAATATAAAAGGCCATATTCCGCACGTGATCCCGTAAAGACGCAAATTTTTCGCATCAAATCACGCCCGATTCCGATACAATTTTGGTGAGCTCGGAATATTAATCAAGCGAGTTTCAATGTATTTAGAAACGCTTAAGTCATTCATACAGGGCGCACCTGAGAATGGCGCAAGTTTGTGCAACAATGTCCATGCGGGACGCGACATATATTTGGCACCATTCAATGTTTCAAGAATATCATCTCGTTGACTGTCATCATCTACAACAATAGCATTGAGCCAATAGTTAGACGATGCAAAGCTGGCTTCGCTAAAGACCGTAACACCGTCAATATCTGCAAAGGCTTCAACATAACGCTGTGTCAAATTACGTTTTTCAGCAACAAACCCGTCCAACTGTTCCAACTGCGCACAGCCCAAAGCCGCATTGATATTAGGCATTCGGTAATTGTAACCGACCTCATCATGTACATATTGAAACGGGTGAGGAATTTTTGCCGTTGTGCTTAAGTGTTTGGCGCGTTTGGCTAGGGTTTCATTGTTGGTGAGCAGCGCCCCGCCACCACCTGTGGTGACAATTTTATCGCCATTAAAACTGATCGCCGCGACCCGGCCAAATGTACCGCAATGTTTTCCTTTGTATTTTGAGCCCAAAGATTCCGCAGCATCTTCGACCAATATCAATCCCCAGCGGTCACAAACATCAACAAGTGCGTCCAAATCCACCGGATGACCAAACGTGTGCATGCACACCACGCACGCGATGCGCTTGCCAGTTTGTTTGTTGATCACGCCAACATCTGTCTTATCTGCAATGTCCGTCAAATACGCGTCTAACTTGGTGGCATCAAGGCCCAAGGTCGAGGCTTCGATATCAACAAAATGAGGTGTCGCATGACAATACGCAATGGCATTGGCCGTCGCCACAAAGCTCAGCGTAGGAGCAATGACTTCATCTCCTGTTTTAACGCCTGCCACGATCAACGCCATATGCAACGCCGCCGTTCCATTCACCATGGCCACCGCATGATGAGCCCCGGTATAGGCACACAAATCAGCTTCTAACCGATCCACATAAGCGCCCACGGACGACACCCAACCGGTATCGATACAATCTTGAACATATGCGCTTTCATTTCCAGAAAATTCCGGCTCGTGCAACGGCGTGAACGATTCGACTGGGCCAAGAACCCCGGTAACAGCATCAAGAATTTGGGACGCAGTCCGGCTCATGTTTTTGAATACTCGATGTCATTGTTGCGGTAATAATCTCGGCGCTGTTCATAGTCATGGAAAAAGCCCTGTTTCAACGCTGCAATCAATTCCCGAATACCATCGTCCACCGTATACTTCGGTGTGAAGTGCAAACGGTTCCGAATGCGGCTAAAATCAACCTTGTAATTGCGACGATCGAAACCGCCTTCTACATAGGTAATTTCACCATCCGGAATGTGTTTAACAATCGCCTCAACCATCATGGCTTTGGTGTAATTGTTCACATCGCCACCAGCATTAAAGGCATCAAATGCGACGTCTTCGGCTGGGGCTTCCAATACGCGGGTTAGGCCACAAGCAAAATCTTGGACATGGCAATAGGGCCGCCAAGTATCTGCATCGTAAACATCTAATTTCTTGTTCACGTACAAGTCTCGTGTGAACTCGCTTACGGTTAAATCGAAACGCATGCGCCCGCTGAGGCCAAACGCCGTTGAGAAACGCAAGACTGTTCCCGTATAATCAACTTGGCCTTTACCATCCAAAACGGCAGTCTCGGCCGCGACTTTTGATTTTGCATACAGAGACAACGGCTTTAATTCAAAGCTTTCATCGGCCGTGGTGTCCACAGGGATTTCACCATAATTGGAACATGTGGACACGAATACGACTTTGTTCAAGCCTTTACCGTTACACTGTTCGATAACATTTAAGACACCCGCATCATTAATCGCAGCACTTTCTTGTGGATATTTTTTCGTAATCGGATCACCGACAAGGCCCGCCAACACGATGACGTCAGACACACCATCCAAAGCTTTGGTCACGGTGTCTTTGTCGGCCATATCGCCAAACATGAACTCATATCCCTTTGCACCTAAGAAAGGGTGTACGACGTCACGATTTTGGTACAACAGTAAATCGAGGCAACGTACCGAATACCCACGTGCTAACAGGTGGGTTGTCAGTGGCACACCAATGTAGCCGCCGCCGCCAACAATGAGAACTTTCCGATCCTCTAAGCCCTTAGGCGCCAAGGTGTCTTGCCACACACGTTCACCTTCGGCGAACATGCGATCCAAAAAATCACGTGGCACTTCTTTATCCGTGGCAAAATAAACGCGGTTTTTTAGGTTTTCAAGATAGGTCGTTGAGGTGGACATGATGATCCTTTGCATAAAGTCGGTCTACAAATTCAGGGTGGTCGACCAAGGCTTGAGCCATAAGCAAATCGCCGGGTAGGTCGATGTCGATACCGTGGAGCGGGTCCATGTGGAACAGGCCTGTTTCGCCCTCCCTAAACAGAACCTTTTCACGGCGTACAAAGTCGGTTTTGGCCATATAGACCGCACCGTTGATAAAAAAGAAATTATCTTGATAGTCTTGACGGCGAACAGCACCATTCGCCTTGACGAGCATCTTATAGACGTTTTTATTTTCACGAACGCATTCATAGGGGCTTTCGCGCATTTCATGAACGGAAACAACGGTGTCATAACCGCCCTCTTGCATCATGCCCCATGCACCTTCGATATCTTC
>JAESSU010000156.1 GCA_016763955.1 Phycisphaeraceae bacterium
CTTTGTTGCTGCGTCTTTTGCCCTACTGTGTCCAACCCGGAATCCTCTCGCCAACGCTACGTGACTGGCTGGCAACGAGCTTGACACTTTTATGGGTTCTTCATCCCGTCCAAACCGAATGCGTCCTATATATCACGCAACGCTCTGAACAGTTTTCAATGCTCTTCATGGTGCTCACATTCTATTGCCTGATCCGAGGACACACGCACCGACGCTGGCTTATCCTCTCGGTTCTAAGTTGCACCGTGGGCATGCTGTTTAAACAAAATGCTGCTGTTTTTCCCATCATCCTTGTGCTCTTTGACCGAGCCCTACTCACAGGCAGCTTCAAACAGACCTTCAAACTTCGAGGCAAATTCTACCTACTAACCACCGCAGTCACTTGGTCTATCTCCGCAATCATTCTTGTCTATACGCCCAACCCTAAGAGCGTGGGCACACACCTAGGCGTTTCATCATGGGAATACCTCATAACCCAATCGCAAGTCATTCTCTGGTACTTGCGTAACTGTTTTTGGCCTACTGGACTATCATTGGTTTATGATTGGCCAATCGTCAAATCGTTTAGTCAAGTGATCCCCGAATTTCTAAGCGTCAGCAGCCTGTTTGCTTTGAGTTGTTATTGCTTATGGAAGTACCCCAAACTAGGCGTTGGCTTTTTCAGTGTCTTTCTCTTGCTCGGGCCAACCTCCAGCGTATTGCCAATGGCCAGCGAAGTTGCTGCGGATCGACGGCTGTCTTTGATTTCCATCTTTCTACTCGTAACCGCTGTACTCTTACTTCTTAACACACTAGCTTCTTTACCTAGAGTCAAACGTTATGCAGCGATACTAACCCTTAGCGTGACGATTCTAGGATGCGCAATATTTAGTCTAATGACCGCCAAACTATCAACGTTCTACGGGAACCCTGTCGCACTTTGGACGCACACCATCGATCAATCCCCTTGGCCTAAAGGCGCGTGGCTCTTTCTTGGCGAATATTTTGATTCGCAAAACGAGCTAGCCCCTGCTTGGCAATGCTACACCAACACCTTGAAATATGACTCTCACTTCACACTCTCATATTTGAACTTAGCCACTGTGAATCTAAAACTTAACAGATACCCCCAAGCGATCCATTTTTTAGAAAAAGTGACCCACGACCCAGCCCTTGAAACTGAAGCTTTGCAGTATCTGGGCATTGCGTATAAAAACCAGAAGATGTACGACAAAGCCATCACCTATTTTCAAAAAGCACACACGCAAGCACCTGATCGATATGACTTCGCTTTGAACCTAGCGCGCGTGTACAACCTCAAAAAACATCACCCCCAAGCCCGTGAGATACTAGAGCAAACGGCACAAATCCACAGTAACAATCTTGAGGTCATACATGAATTAGGATTTACATACTCCAAGCTCAACGCATTGGACAAAGCCGGCCAACAATACGCCCATTATCTTCAACTGGATCCCAACAATGCGATGGTACTCAACAGTATGGGAATCATTTTGGCTAAGACAGGAAAGATACAAGAAGCTGCCACCTATTTCGCTCGGTCTTTGTCCATCAATCCAAACTTTGAACAAGCCCGCGAGAATCTAGCCAACGCACGTTCCATCTTAAATACGAACAACGCACCGTAACACCATTTCAACGCCAGCGGGCAACAACTGTAGACTCAATCAATTTAGCAATGAGCCTACAGCACCCACCACAAATCCATCCCAAGACACGGCCATGAACTGACTGTCAAGCCGTGTGCGTCCTGCCTTACTCCTAAAAGAGACCTAAAAGTCTTAAATTGTTTTATATGCGCGATGCTTTTGCCTCATGACAGACACTTTGAATGCCGAACTTATTAAATAGTCAGAATATCGTAGGCTGTTGCGTCAAGTACTCGATCCAAAAATCAAGTCCTAAATCGCCAAATCCAAAGTTCATCGCGTGCAAATAACAAAAGTGGGAAGAATCATAAAAATGAAACTGAGTACCAAACTAATAAGTTCCTTTTTAATCATTGGCATTTTGCCTTTAATGGCAACAGGCATCATCGCCTGGTATCAAGCATCTGAGGGATTGGATAACATTTCACTTAAAGCTAACACCACTCTTGAAGAGGAAGCCTACAACCAACTCAAATCTATGCGTGACATCAAAATCACACAGGTTGAAAGATTTTTCGGTGAACGTCAAGGCGATATGAATATGCTAACGCAAACAGTCAAAACACTGCGTCAGCAAGCAATCCATCAACTGGTCTCCGTGCGTGAAAACAAAGCGCAAATGCTCAACATGCTGTTTAAACAATATGAATCTGACATCAAAGCACAGCAGAGTCAAAACGCCTGTACTCAAGGGCTAGCTGTTTACCAGCAGTATCTGACGGACAAAAAAGCTTCCGAACAATATCAGCAATTTAGCGACTTCATCAGCGATTACATCAAGCGTACAGACTACCAAGACTATATGGTCATCGACATGCAGGGCACGGTTGTATACACCCATCTAAAAAGCGCCGTTGATCAGACTAATTTGCTCACAGGGGCCTACAACAAAACCCATCTGGCGAATGCATTTAACAAAGCCGCTAAAGGTCAGATTGTGTTTGAAGATTTGGCTCTGTATCAACCCGCAAATCAAGAACCTGTCGCGTTTCTAGCAAGCCCCATCATCGACAATCAGCAGCAAACAGGCGTGGTCGTCTTGCAGGTGAGCCCTAAGGCCATTCAACAAATCATGAACACCCGCAAGGGCTTAGGTGAAACCGGTGAATCTTACCTAGTGGGTTCTGATCGGCTAATGCGTTGCGATTCATTCCTAGATCCAAAATTTCATAGTCTTAAGGCCTCCCTAGCAAACCCAGTAACTGGTAAAGCACAGACCGAAGCTGTGGATCAAGCCTTAACTGGAACCACCGACGAAGATATCATTCAAGATTACAACAACAATCCCGTGCTCTCGGCATGGCAACCCATCAAATTCGGTGACAATACCTGGGCATTACTCATTGAAATCGATGTCGCAGAAATATTCTGCCCTGTCGACGAAAACAAGATTTCGTATTATCAAAAATATATCGATCAGTACGGCTATTATGATCTATTCTTATTCAACCCCGATGGCTACTGCTTCTACACCGCAGCCAAAGAATCGGACTATCAAACCAATCTACTCAACGGTGAATTCAAAGATTCAGGCTTAGGCCGTGCGGTTCAACAGGCCCTCGCTTCAGAAGAATTTGTTTTTGCAGATTACCGTCCCTATGGCCCAAGTAACGACGCACCTGCAGGCTTCATGGTTCAGCCCGTCATTCATGAAGGTGAAGTCGAGCTTCTAGTGGGCTTACAATTATCTGACAAAGCAATCAACGATATGATGGTCAGCGGTTCAGACAAAGAACGTACGCTTGAAGCTTACCTTGTCGGTTCAGACAAACACATGCGATCCGATTCCATTCTCAACCCAGACGATTACAGCATCGCAGCCTCATTTGCTCAGAACAATCTAGTAGACACCCAAGCCAGTCAATCCGCGTTATCTGGGACAACCGATACACAGATCATCAAAGATTACCTTGGTAGCCCTGTCCTTTCAGCTTGGGCACCACTCAATATCCTCGGCGTACGATGGGCTGTCATCTGTGAAATCGATCAAGCCGTCGCCATGGAAGCTTGTGACGAAATCCAAGCAATCAGTACCGATGTGACTAGCAGTCTCGTCACTTCAATCACTTGGACGCTCATAATTGTCAGCATCGCCGTGGGGATCATCGGCTATTTGATTGCCCGGTCCATCGCCAACCCACTAAGAAAAATCATGGTGAATCTCACTACCGGCTCAAGACAAGTCAGCGGTGCATCAGAACAAATTTCTTCTACCAGTCAATCTTTGGCTGAAGGCTCCTGTGAACAAGCAGCTAGTCTGGAAGAAACATCTGCATCACTTGAACAAATGACATCAGCGGTGAACCAGAACTCCGAAAACGCCAAACAAGCTAATAGCCAAGCTGCCAACACATTGGAAATCGCTCAGCAAGGCAATCAAGCGATGGCACAATTAAGCCTCGCCATCAAGGAAATTAAAAAATCATCTGATCAGACCGCTAGCATTCTAAAAACGATTGACGAAATCGCTTTTCAAACCAATCTGCTTGCACTTAATGCAGCTGTCGAAGCAGCCCGTGCAGGCGATGCAGGTAAAGGTTTTGCAGTCGTCGCAGAAGAAGTTCGCGCTCTAGCACAACGTAGTGCGGAAACCTCCAAGTCCACTGCTTTGCTCATTAAGTCTTCTAGTGAATTTGCAGACCAAGGCGTTAATGCTGCATCAGAGACCGAAGACA
>JAESSU010000157.1 GCA_016763955.1 Phycisphaeraceae bacterium
CATTGGTGGCGATGCACCGGTCGTCGTTCAGACGATGACCGAGGGGTACACCTATGCCATCGATTCATGTGTCGCTGAGATAAACAAGCTCGCAGCAGCAGGCGCGGAGATGGTTCGCGTGGCTGTCCCTGAACCCAAAGACACTGCGGCTCTCAAAGAGATCATGCCCCAGATACAAGTTCCAATTGTTGCGGATGTGCATTTTCACTTTAAGCGTGCCTTGGAAGCCATTGAAGCAGGGGTTCATAAAATCCGACTCAACCCGGGCAATATCCAAGACCGCAAACAAGTCGAAGCAGTGATCGCTGCATGTAAGGAACGCAAGGTTCCTATTCGAATCGGCGTGAACGAAGGATCCATTGTTGAACGGCGTGATAAGCAAAAACGACTCAAAGAACTCGGCGGTGTCTTTGGTAACAACAAGCACGGGCATTTTCTTGCCATCATGATTGCCAAGCTTGAAGAGTATTTGGACATTTTTTACGAAAATGATTTTTATGATGTGGTCATCTCTGCCAAGAGTACTGACCCGACATTGGTCATTGCTGCTTATACCGAAATATCCAAACGCTTTGATCATCCATTGCATCTTGGTGTGACCCATGCAGGCCCGCGTGAGACGGCTATTATTCGTTCATGTGTGCCTTTGGGGACATTGCTTGCCAATGGGATTGGTGACACGGTTCGCATTAGCTATGCCTCGTCATCGGTCTATGAAGTCGAAGATGCTTTTGAAATGCTTTACTGTCTTGAATTGCGTGATCGCAAGGGCGTGGACCTGATTGCTTGTCCGACCTGTGGCCGTATTCAAGTGGACCTTTTTACATTGGTTCAGGAAGTTCGCAAGAAACTCAAGGAAGAGATTTTGTTGCCGATTAAGGTTGCGGTGATGGGTTGTATCGTCAATGGCCCTGGTGAAGCAGAAGGCGCAGACGTTGCTATTTTTGCCGGTGACCGTCGTGGGATTATTTACGTGCAAGGTCAAAAAGTTGACAACGTGCCTGAGGAAGAAATTCTGGAAGCATTGCTTGCTCACTGCAAGGCATTTGAAGCCAAGGTCAATGCAGGTCAAGCCAAGCTCGGCCAGAAAATAGTTGAAATTGCTCCGCCTGATCCTATTGGGGAATTGGGTAGCGGTTTTGATAAAATTGCCACAGGAAACGTTGAGAAAATCACGCCTCTGACTTTTGATAAAAATGACTGACCGCTTTAAACCTGCTTTATTTCATTAGAATAATTCTATAACAAACCAAGTTAAGCATGATCTTGTGCTATTTGTGCTTCAACGATCTGAATTTGAGTTCAATGTGTCGTTGAAATTAAATATTTACAAAACACTTCGCGGATGCGTTTAAGCCATTGACAGTTATTAACCGACAGTTACTATATAAAAGTATTGTTTGGCATGATTGTGAGAGAACATCTATTGTTCTCACGTTTTGAAAGACGTCTGTCTGATCAGTCACCTCATTTTGTCAATGTTTATAGTTGTCGCAAGGGAAGAGAAGAGACTGCCCTTTTATTTTTAGTATTGCCTTTCTTCACGTTATTCCGTGGGAGATGTGATTGCGAGTTAATCACGTCGGTTAATCTGTTATTTGTACACCAGTCGTTAGAGGTGTGGTGTTATACCTATCTTAATTGTTCACAGGAGACCTAGAACATGGCCGAACAGTCACCGGGCAACCAAGTTGAAAACCAGAATTTATCTGCAATTGAATGCTCACTTGCAGATGCACACAAAAAACTAAGCAAGCTACACGATGTCCAACGTGCTTCACGTGTACAACTCATGGTGCTTGTTGGCGCTTTAGTCTTGGTCATGCTGATTTTTGGAGCCCGAATTTACGGGCGTGTTAAGCAGAATTTTAATCACAATCAAGTTCGCAGCCAACTCCTTGAACGCTTACCCATTCTTGGGCAAGATATCGCAAAGCAGCTTGAACCTGTATTGCATCAGGTTGCCCCTGTCTATGGTCAGCAATTAAAAGATCGTGTCGTCAAAATCGCTCCAGATTTACGAGATGATGCAGATCGGTTACTCAAAGAGTTACCCAATCAAATCCATGAAGACATCATGGGGATTCTTAAACAATCCATTGACCGCGTTGCAATGTCAATCCAAATGGATGCCAAGAAAACGTTCCCGTATCTTAGTGACCAACGAGCGCATGGCATGATGGAGCATCTTACAGATGCATTGGATCGCGAGTCTCAGCAGGTCACCCAAAAAGCGGAAGGCATATTTGCTTTTGAACTTCAAAATGTTCATGACATATTCACACGTTTTGATGTCCCAACTGTGAATAACAAAGATCAGTATCAAATCGAACGTGAGATGATTCATCACCTATTGATGTATCTGGACAGCCAACTGATGACCGACGCAGCAGAATAATAAATCTGCCTGTAAATAGTCACTATTTCTTTTATTTTAATCCAATCATTTCAGAAATGAGATATCGATATGAGTCAAACAAATATTCTTGAAGAACGTCTAATGCGTTTACAAGCCACACTTGATGAAACCCTCTCTTCAGCGACGCGTCGCAAATCGACCTCCTTGGTCATTCTCGTTATTGGCCTGATCGCACTTTCTTTTTACCTCATGGTAGCGTACTACAAAATCGCGGAATTTGATTCCAAGGTTGTCATCCTAAACCTCGAAAACTACACCCGACAACAAGTTGATCTGGCTAGGCCGCAACTCGCAGAACAGTTAATTGCCTACGCTCCAGATGCTGCGGACCAACTTGAAAGTCTTGTCCGCCAAGCACCTGGGCAGTTAACCAGTCAAGTCCGTTATTCCATCAAACAACTGGTTGTCGATGCGATTCCCGATTTAGAAGCGAAACTTTATCTCCAGTTAAAAGACGGACTTGATCAAGCCCATGAAAAACTCCCCAAGGATGACTCAGGGCAAGTTGACGAAAAAGCCTTCCGCGCGGCCATGGATGATGTCGCAGCCAGCTACGGCAAAGAAGTTCAAAAACTCGTGGATCAAATACACGCAATTTACACCCTGCGAGCCAAAGATATTCTAGACTCACTGACCTTACTAGCTAAAGGCAAAAATCTAGATGCCTCTCAACAACAACTCAGGGGAGCAATGATTCGTTTCCTACAACTAATGGAAAAATGGGAACCCAAAGCGACCCCCCAAATACCTGCTCAATAATTTAACTTGTTCATTGCACACTGCCGCCTGAAGAATTCAGGCGGCAGTGTGTTTTTATTGACAGCCACCACATGGACTTTAGAATGTATCCTCATTACGCACTAGCGATGCGACTAAAATCACTAATCTTAATTTTTTTAATAACACGCTCTTCTCATGCAATACTGGCAATTCGGCACTAAACCTGTGATCGGCCTGACTGGTGGAATCGGATCAGGCAAAAGCTTTGTTGCATCACTTTTAAAACAACTTGGTTGTGGCGTGATTGATTCTGATCGTTTCTCCAGACAAGCCTTATCTGATCCTGAAATTTGCTCGCAAATAAAAAATATTTGGGGCGACACCCTCTTTTTAGATGACGGGCGACTTAATCGTCAAGCTATGGCACAACGTGTGTTTACGTCCCCTAATCAACTTAAACAATTAGAACAAATCATTCACCCCTACGTACACAAGCTGCGAACTGTTAACCGAAAACAAATGCTCGAAAATCCAGCAATAATCGCGGTGGTGGAAGATTGCCCCTTACTTTATGAAACGGGACTTGACTCTGAGGTAGATGTGACTATCTTTATCGCCGTTGAGACTAAAATCAGGCTTAGTCGAGTCCATCTGACACGAGGCTGGTCAGAATTAGAACTCATTAAGCGTGAGAAAAATCAGTTAAAACTTGACACCAAGGCAAAATATGCCGATTATGTAATTAACAATAATGGTTCTGAGAAAGAATGTTCCGATCAGATCAGCCTTGTTCTTTCCAAGATTCTCCAATCACCTGACAATAAGTCTGAGATTATTAACTGAAACCATCGGACACGATTCCCGCGTCTTACGTATCAGTTATTCGGAGTTTTTGAAAAACTCGTCACCTATTTAAGCCCGGTCTTTAACGATTAGCTTAAACAAGGGACTTTGCCCACAAGGCAACAATCGTAAACTGACGCACGGATGCGCCAATGGGCAACCAACTGGTTGAGCTTATGGAAGAGCAATACCGAATCTTCCTTTCCTGCCAAATGCCCAAATTAAGGCAATTTTAACCCTGACAAGAGGAGAGTCATTGGCGATGGCCAAGACCACCACGAAAAAAAAAGTGACCAAAAAAGCAGCTGCTAAAAAGGCTGCCCCCGTCACCAAAGAATTGTTCGACACGCAAGCTCCCAAAGAAGCAATCGTGAACGAGGACAAACCTAAGAGAAGAAGACTTAAGGCTCCCAAAGCGACTAAAGCGGCGGCGGCTAAGCCTGCTTCTGAGGATATTGCTCAAGAAAAGCCGGTACAGAAAAAGACGACTGCGTCTAAATCTGCCAGTAAGCCTGAGACTTCTGAAACTTCTGAGAAACCTAATACGCCTAAGAAGCCTGTCACTTCTGAATCTTCTAACACACCCCAGAAGTCTGAAGCCACTGCTGCGCCCGCAGCTGAAGCGCCTAGGGAAAATGAGCCGCAACAACAGAAACAGCAGCAACAACAACCCCGGCAAGATGGTGATAATCGCAATCGCAATCAGAACCAGCAAGGCCATCAGAATCAGCAAAAGTTCAGCAACCGCAACAACCGCAGCAGACGCAGTGGAAAATTCGGTGGACGCAATGACGGTCGTAATTACAACGACAATCGGGGCGACAACCGTAACAACAACGGCGGGAACAATAGCCAACACTACAACCAGCAAGGCAACAACGCCGGACATTCCTCTGGCGGCTCATACAGTGGTGGCCATGCTAATCCACGCGACAATTCAGATGCTCAACTAGATGCTGAAACGCAAGCTCGTTATGAGCAGGCCAAACATTCAGATATCTCCATCCGTGACTTGCAGAAAATGGAGCTTGATAAACTTTTCGAACTCGCTGAAACTGAAAAAGTCGAAAACTACACGGGGCTAAACAAGCAGGAACTGATCTTCCACATCCTCAAGCAACGCATCAAAAACCAAGGGTTAATGTACGGCGAAGGTGTGCTCGAAATCCTACCTGATGGATTTGGCTTCTTGCGAAGTCCAGAATATTCATACTTGGCCTGCCCAGACGATATTTATGTCTCACCGTCACAGATTCGTCGCTTTGGTCTTAAACCCGGACATATCGTCCAAGGCACCATCCGTCCGCCCAAGGAATCCGAAAAATACTTCGCTCTCCTACGCGTCGATGCGGTCAACGGCCATCCGCCTGACCACCTTAATGATATCCGTAACTTTGAAGACCTCACCCCATTGCATCCGTTCCAACGATTCATTCTAGAGCAGGGGGATGGTTCCAAACGTGACCTGTCCATGCGTGTGGTCGATCTGGTGACCCCTATCGGTCGCGGACAACGCGGGTTGATTGTGGCACCACCACGAACCGGTAAAACGGTCATGATGCAATCATTGGCTAACTCTATTATCAATAGCTATCCCGACTGTAAAGTCATCGTGTTGTTGATTGATGAACGCCCTGAAGAAGTCACCGACTTCCGCCAAAACACCCCCAAGGATGTCGAGATTATCGCTTCGACTTTTGATGAACAAACCTCACGCCACGTGCAGGTCTGCGAAATGGTCATCGAAAAATCTCGTCGTGCAGTTGAGTTTGGCGAACATGTCGTGATCCTCATGGACTCATTGACACGTATGGCCCGTGCGTACAACCAGGAAATGCCTCACTCAGGCAAAATCCTCTCGGGCGGTCTAGATGCCAATGCACTACAACGTCCACGTAAGTTCCTAGGTTCAGCCCGCGCGATTGAAAATGGCGGGTCACTCACCATCATTGCCACCGCACTGGTTGACACTGGCTCAAAGATGGACGACATCATCTTTGAAGAGTTCAAAGGCACCGGCAACATGGAACTGCACCTTGACCGTCGTCTCGTCGAGAAGCGAACCTACCCAGCCATCGACGTTGCAGCATCAGGCACACGTCGCGAAGAACTACTCTTAGACCCCCGTGAGTTGGATCTAACATATCGCCTGCGTAAGGTACTGGCAGACATGAACGTGGTTGAATCCATGGAACTGCTCAAGAACCGCTTAGAGCGTGTCAAAACCAATGGCGAGTTCCTACTCACAATGAACCTAGACTAACCCCCCGGACCCCGGAACTTTTCCCTGTGTTCAATAACCTTGACAAAGCCCAATGCTAAGGCTCTGCGAAGCATGGGATATCCCTCACCCTTTGCGCGTTAAGTGTCCAAAACTCAAGTTAAGAACTTGCATTATCATATTTGTGACAAATACATCACACATTCCCAAGAACGCAATGAGTAGATAAGGTATCCTGTTAGTAGATTACGAATCCAACCGTATCGTTTGCATTGAACAATAGCTGCGATGCGATACATCGCTGACCCGTGTCATGGGAGTGGCAGGTTTTTTTGAGGCGCTACAATTGGATCACGATCAGTATTGCTGCGGGAAATAGCTGCGACACAACGTGTCGCAGA
>JAESSU010000158.1 GCA_016763955.1 Phycisphaeraceae bacterium
GCGCGGCTGGACAAAACAAATCCATTCGGCAGTGGCTGCCACCGCGAGTGGCGTAGACGCGACATGGCAACATATTGAATCTACGCTAAAGCCGTTGCCTGATATCGACTCCATCTGGGTGCTCGGGCGTTTGGAATGTGGCAAGGAGCCTGTCACCGGTCGCCTTGAAATTCGGAACCTGCAATTACAGGTTGTTAGTAGCGAAATTTTCCCTGCTTATGCAGCATTAACAGCCTCGGCGAGTCGCAGTGATGATGGCAAAACGGCCTACCTCATCGTGTTCAATAAGCATCCAGAGAATGATATTGAGGCGACGATTGATATTAAAGGCATGAAATATAAATCAGCCCGTTTTTGGCAGGTTAGCAATCCGCCGCTCAACGCGTTTAACACGCCTGAGCAACAATTAGTCAAGCTGATTGTTGATGGAGAGGTGATGCCCATGACCAAGCACGAGCCGCTGACACATTTGTTTCCTACTCGCTCGATGACAGCGATTGAACTTGTACGATAAATTAAAATGGTACTAAGACCGCTATATAGATAACGGGTGGATTCAATATATGAATCAATACACCGGGCTGATCTGACTCTCAGTCGTTAAATGGAATAGTTATGTATTTTTTCTGGGTACGATTGAATGTCGTAACAATGAGATCACATTAGCTGGTTTGGATTTTTTAGATTAATAAAAGTTTTTTTAAAAGGTTTATTTTAATGTTGACTTTCAATTCGATTCGTAGCACTTTTGCCTGTGTGCTGATATTAATTGTGTGGAGCAGCTCTTTGTTTGGCGATGAACTGCTGAAAAATCAGGACTTCAAAAACGGCCTAGCAAACTGGACATTGCATATTCCCAAAAAGGATAAGCTCCATGCGACTGCCAAAGTAGAGGATGGCGTTTTGGCCGTGCAGTTTGTTTCACCTGTTCTACCTAACAATGTTCAGTTAATTCAAAAGGTTGCAATAGAACAAGGGAAAAGTTACCAATTTGCATTTGATGCTAAAAGTGGTGACGATTCTGTCTACATTGAGGTGGCTTGCAGTCAACAAAATAAACCGTGGGGGTCTTTGGGGTTAAGTACCAAGCGTCAGTTAACGCCCACATGGACTCGGTATCAATGTCGTTTTATAGCTAGCAAAGTCGACCCGAAAAATCCACCCGTTATCAGGCTATTTCTGGGTAATCCTGCGGGGGAAATTCAGTTGAGGCAACTTTCACTGACTGAATCATTGCCCCAGCAAAACGATCAGGCTACCGGGGAACTTCCTTCGGTCGATCTGAGAAACGGGCGATGGTCGTCAGATCGAGGTATTACCCTTGATGAACACGGGGTTTTGACTTTGGTCGGTAATCTGAAAGAGGATCGTAAAGCAAACTTAATTATTCCCACTGGTGCGTTCGCAGATCGAACGTTTTACTTACTGGCAGAAGTTCAAGGAACTGACTTGCGTTCAGGTGCCCAGTGGTGGCTCTCGCCTAAAATCGTCATTGCGCGTGTTGATAAACCGAGGGCTGCTCAGCGAAAAGAATTTTCCAAAGTTGAGTTTCCACACTGGACACCGATTGTACTGGCGTATAAACCGAGTTTAGGTTTACCTGTCGCACAGCAATTGCTGATACAGCTTCGTATGGAGAGGTGTTATGGCATTATGAAAATCCGTAATGTCCGCCTGACATTCGACAAGCCTGGTGCACCTGCATTCCCGGGTATTGTTCCTGAGAAGCCGGTGTGTAACTTGGCAATAGATACAAGCCAGCGAAAAACGTTTAACAACTATCTTTTGGGGATGAATTCAAGTTTCAGGCCGTTCGGCAAATGGCTCCCGCCTCATACGTACAAAAGCCCGGAAATACGTAAGGTTCTTGATCGAATTCGCCCAGCCGTCCTTCGCTTTCCCGGGGGCACCATCGCCAATTGGTACAACTATGAAACAGATATGTACCAATTGCCAGTCACACCCGAAGGATGTCACTTATTTAGTGCGATTAAGTATCACAACGAGGCTGGCCACAAGTTTGGTTTTGACGGCTTTGCCTCGATTTGTCGTGAATATGACATTGCCACATCGCTGGTTTTTAATATTCTTCAGGATTCACCTGAAAAATGTGTCGCACGGCTAAAAGACCGCAAAGCCCGTGGCCTCAAGGTCAAGTGGATTGAGCTTGGGAATGAAAACGACACACCCACCCAACGTGGCCCACAGCTCAGATACGTCGAAGATTATATTCATCTAACGAAGCCAATTGTCAAAGCACTCAAAGCTGTTGACCCTGAGATTCTGTGTGCGATCAATATTGCCAGCCCAAATTCGTTGGACTGGAGCTTACCACTATCGAAGGAAAATTATTACGACGCAGTGGCCATGCACACCTATGGTTCTTTCGGCTTTAAAAATAGTTTTCTAGATAGTGCCACGGTTAAAATGGCGTTTAATAGTTACGGTAAAGTTCGCCAGGCACTTCAAAGTTATCGTCAAATTTTCAACAACCGACCCTTGGTATTAAGCGAGTGGGGACTCAACGGTAATCGTGATCTTTCGTTTAACCAAATGGCGACGCTGGGCACCTCTGATGTCTGGTTCGCGATTCTCGATGCGTTTGCGGAAGGCACGCAAATTCAGATGGCTACAGTGCATGTCTTCTATGGTGCACATATGGGGCTATATACTTGGAAGGGGTCTGAACGCAGCAATCCTGTTGAGGCCAAAGGAACAACGTTACGTAAGCATTCTGACGCGGTGTGGTTTGATATGGCCGCTGCGACATTTCGTGACGCCGAATTACTTCTCGCAAAATCTGAAGGTCCGATGCTTGATGAAAAAAGCCCAGCTGTCATCGCTCGGGCGACTATTAATGCCAAAGGCGAGGTGCAAATCTTAGCTGTTAACAAATACCCCACGCCCTGTGAACTCAAAGTTACTATTGATGGTGCTGATCATACTGGCAAATGGATTCGGCACACATTGGCAACACCTGATCCGTTTACGCGAATTGCATACCCAATTGATCAAGACCCTACAGTACAAAAGAACGGCACAGGTCATCTGGTTTTGCCTCCATACTCGGTGAACAGGATCGTTCTGACAACGAATTAATAACATAAGGCTGGTTTTTTTAAATTAACAAGGTTGGGTTGAAATTTTTCTTTTTGACGGACGTTTAGTAATCATGCGAATCAATTCAAAAAACCTATCGTGGCTTAGTCGGATTCTAGCTGTGACGTTACTACTTTGTATTTGTAAAGTCGGACGGACAGAGGTTCATGCTGACAGTAGCAAACGCATGAATGTCCTGTTTATCGCAGTCGATGATCTGCGGCCTGAGTTAGGGTGTTATGGGCAGTCTCATATACAATCCCCCAACATCGATAAGCTTGCCTCGCAAGGCACGGTATTTAATCGTGCTTACTGTCAGCAGGCGGTGTGCGGGCCATCACGTGCGAGTTTACTTACGGGGGCTAGGCCAGACACGACGAAAGTTTATGATTTAAAGACGCATTTTCGTAAGGCTATGCCTGATGTTGTGACCTTGCCGCAGTTGTTTAAAGAGAATGGTTACACGTCGATTGCATTGGGGAAAATTCAACATGGCCCCGAAGAGGATGACCCCTCGTGGTCCGAACCGATGTGGCATGGTAGGGGGCATTCGTCAGGCAAGTATGGCTACCTTCTGCCAGAGAATCAAAAAATCGTAGCGGATTTGATTAAGAAGCAAAGAAGTAAACAAAAAGGGAATAACAAAAAAGGCAAGAAGCGTCGCCCTTACGGCCCGCCGTATGAAAATGCAGATGTGCCTGACAATCATTATGGTGATGGTGTCACGGCCGACAAAGCGATTGAATACCTTAATAAGCTGAAAAATAAACCTTTCTTTTTAGGTGTCGGATTTCGTAAGCCGCATTTAGCATTTTTAGCTCCCAAGAAGTATTACGACCTTTATGATGAGAAGGATATCAAGCTGCCGGATAATATGTACGCCCCCGAGGGTGTTCCGGACATTGCGATGACCAATTGGGGGGAACTGCGAACCTACTATGGGGTACCTAAAAAGGGGCCCCTTTCTGAGGAAATGGCTAGGAAATTGATTCATTGTTACTACGCATCTGTTTCATATGTTGATGCACAGGTCGGGCGAGTGATCGCTGAATTAGAACGACTGGGGTTGCGTGAAAATACGATTATCGTTCTTTGGGGTGATCACGGTTGGCAATTAGGCGAACATGGTCTGTGGGCCAAGCACACTAATTTTGAAGTGGCCGCACGGGCGCCGTTGATATTTAGTGTCCCCGGTCAAAAATCTACCGGTATAGCAAGTAATGCACTCGTCGAGTTTGTGGATATTTATCCAACTATAGCAGTTGCAGCAGGGCTAAAATTGCCCACACATCTTGAAGGCGACAACTTGCTTGCTTTGCTGGATGATCCGAAAGTCCCTTGGAAAAAGGCAGCTTTTTCACAGTATCCACGAGGGGGTGGGGTCATGGGGTATTCCATGCGGACAGATCGCTACCGCTATACCCGATGGGTTGTTAGTGGCAGTAACAAGGTAGAAGCTCGTGAACTATATGATCACAAAACCGACCCTGATGAAAATATCAACATCGCGGGTAAATCTGATAATGTAAAAATTGTTAAACAGCTTGATCAGCAAATGAATGCCAACTGGCAGGGGGCACGTCAGGCCTTACATCAAAAGTAGTCGTTGATCATAAAGAAGCTTGAAAACATACTTTGGAGTTAATAATTGTGAAGCATATTTTGTTGAAAACATTAGGTTTGCTAATGTGTGGCGTATTGTCTTGTACAAGCTCGCTTGAGGCCCAAGATGCGACCCTTGTGGTTGATGTTAATAACCAACTAGGCCCCGTCAATACGAAAGTCTTAGGACAGGTCGTTCGTGGTGCGGATAGAAAAGATGTGTTTGGCAGTAAACATGATGCCTTTATTTGCAATGGTGCTGAAGGTCTCTGGGATCCGACAACGCGTCAGCCTAAGCCTAATGCGCTAGCACTACTGAGGGGAATTCGCCCCGCAGTGTTGCGTTATCCCGGTGGCCTTATCACGCAAGGGCATGATTGGAAAAAAGCCATTGGCCCAGTGTCGACTCGCCCGAATTTTCAGTTTGGCCTAAATGAGTATATGACGATTTGTCAGGCAGTCGGGGCTGAGCCTCAGATTGTTTTATCAGAGTATCTTTCCTCACCACAAGATTGCGCGAACATGGTGGAATATTTGAATATGCCCGCAACGAAGCAGTATCCGTGGGCCATGAAGCGAAAGGCAGATGGTTACGAGGCTCCTTATGGCGTGAAAATTTTTGAACTAGGTA
>JAESSU010000159.1 GCA_016763955.1 Phycisphaeraceae bacterium
AGAAAATCAAAGACAATAAAGAGGGTTTGCCCAGCAGGGAATAGTCGGAGCAAAAATTTTCTGCTGACTTAGAGACACGTGATCCAAGCACGAAGCAGGTTCAATTCAAGAGACCCAAGTATGCAAGAAAATTTAAGTGCGTTAAATATCATCACAGACCAAGACGTTGCGGTTCCCATGCGTGATGGCGTGCTGCTCCGCGCCAATATCTTTCGGCCAAACACGTCAACACCTTTGCCAGTGCTGCTACAACGAACCCCATACAAGAAAGCTTCGGCAGGATATGAACCGTTTGTCCGTGCAGGATACGTGGTCATCAGTCAGGACACCCGTGGCCGCTATGCTTCTGATGGAGAGTTCAAGGTATTTTCTGAGGAGGACACCGGCGATCCTGAGGATGGTTACGACACCGTAGAATGGGCCGCAAGCCAGCCTTGGTGTGATGGCAATGTTGGGACCTTCGGTAAATCATACGACGGCTGGATGCAGTACCAGCTTGCCAAACTCCAGCCGCCACACCTTAAGGCCATGAGCGCGGTGGCAATCCCGACCGAACTCACCGACTTAGATTGGCCTGGCGCGTTCAAGCCTGCCCGCCGTATTCACTGGTGGTTAAACGATATGGCTCCGGATTTGCGACGTCGAGCTGGGATGTTGCCCCCGCACACCCCTAGCGAGGCTCAAACGATTTGGGACGAGCTTGAGAATGGGCGAATGCTCGCATTGTTACCGTGGAGTCGTGTTGTTGAATACCTGCCAGAACCTTTAGCGAGTCAGGCGGCGAGTTGGTTACGTGAGCCTGCGAGGTGTCCTTGGAAATTCAGGGAAGCGCACAAGCGTATCACTGTGCCGAACTTGGATTTTCCCGGTTGGTATGACCATTGCAGTGGTATCGATCACCTTGGGAGTATGCAAGAACATGCAACGACCCAAGAGGCACGCAAGCAAACACGCGCGATCATCGGGCCTTGGAATCATCTGTATCAGGGACGACGCAAACAAGGCATTTTTGACTTTGGCATCAATGCTGAGATGGATTTAATACAAATACAAATCCGCTGGTTTGACTACTGGCTTAAGGACATTCGTAACGGCATCGATCAAGAGCCTGTCGTGCAATACTTTGTCATGGGATCAGAACAATGGAAGTTCGCAGATACTTGGCCACCAAAGAATTTGGATCAGGTCGCGTTTCACCTTGCAAGCAAGGGGGACGCTCATGTCCTTGATGGCTCAGGCACTTTGCAGTCAGAACCTCTAAAAAATGGGGCAACTGATACCTACGCCTACGATCCATATGATCCGACACCAACACTGTGGGATCGGACATGTGTTTACAATGTTTCTGATCGCCGTCACGCCAATCACCGTCCGGACATTCTCCGCTATGACACAAAACCGCTGCAAGAAGATCTTGAAGTCGTAGGTAATCCAGAGGTGATCTTGTATGCAGCGTCTTCAGCACCGGACACTGATTTTTTTGATCGACTTGTAGACGACAACCCCGATGGGCCAGCGATGGAAGTCTGTTACGGCCTAGTCCGCGCTCGACACCGCAACGGATTTGATACAGACGAATTACTCACACCCGGCCACATCACACAATTCCGAATTCGCCTCGGAGCCACCGCCTGTTGTTTTCGCAAGGGCCATCGTATTCGGTTGGAAATTTACAGCAGTGACTTTCCCAATCACGATCGCAACCACAACACAGGCAAGAATGATCTATTCGATGCGGAAATGGTCATTGCCCAACAAACGATCCACCATTCACCAAAGCATCCATCATCACTGATTCTCCCGACCTGTGCAGCGAGCTAATTTTTTCAATCACATGCCTGCTCTTTTATTCAGCAGCTTCCAATGCGATGGCGGCTCCCATGCCGCCGCCGACACACAAGCTTGCAAGGGCATTCTTAGCGTCTTTGCGTTTGATAAGGTGAGCAAGGTGGGTGATCAATCGAGCACCGGTTGCGCCCACGGGATGTCCTAAAGCAATCGCCCCGCCATGTGGGTTGAGATGGGGGGCATTGGCATCTAATTTTAAATCATGGCAACAAGCTAAGGCTTGGGCTGCGAATGCTTCATTGAGTTCAAGGGTGTCGAATTGGTCCAAAGGCTGCTTGAGTTTTTCGCACAACATTTGCGTCGCATAGACAGGGCCCAGTCCCATGCGTTTGGGATCACAGCCGATTTCGGCAGTACCTGTAATGATTGCTAAGGGTTCGTAGCCGTGGCGTTGGGCTGCTTGCTGCGTGGTGACGATAAGCATGGCAGAAGCATCGTTGAGCCCTGAAGCATTGCCTGCGGTGATGGTTCCTTTTTGATCAAACACGGGGCGCAAGCTTGCCAAAGATTCATAGGTGGTCTCTGCACGCGGGTGCTCGTCACGTTCGAGTTTGCCAACGGTCACCAGTTCATCAGCGAAGACATCATTTTGCATCGCAGTTGCAACACGTTGCTGACTTTGCAATGCAAATTGATCTTGCATTTGACGGCTAATGCTATATTCACGCGCCAGCCGTTCAGCGGTTAGAGCCATGTGCTCACCTGAAATGGCATCTTGCAGGCCGTCATTTAAGATACTGTCCACTAGTTTGCCATCACCCAGTTTGTACCCTTGGCGTGCGCGATGAAGCAGGTAGGGCGCATTGGACATGGATTCGGTTCCGCCACAAAGGACGACTTGGGCATCGCCTGCGCGGATGGCTTGGACGGCAAGTGACACCGCGAGCATCCCTGATGCACATGCCATATTGATGGTAAACGCGGGGCGCTCAATGGGAATGTTTAGCCGTAGTGAAATTTGTCTCGCGACGTTGAGTTTTTGACCTGCACCAATGACATGGCCAACGATCACGCGGTCGATTGTTTGAGGGTCAATCCCTTCCAACGCAGCTTTACCAGCGGCAACACCTAAGTCTGCTGCGCTGAATTTTGAAAGCGATCCGAGTAAACGTCCCTGAGGTGTTCGGCAGGCGGCAACGATCATGATGCGATCAGTCATTTTCAACAATCTCCATGGTCAGCAAATAAATACGCGGGCATCATGCGCACTTGGCGCACAATCGGCATAAAATCCATTTGATCAAAAATTTGTGTTTTCATATCAATGCCCGGCGCGACTTCGATTAACTCAAGACCTTGAGCCGTCAATTCAAAAACCGCACGTTCAGTGACATAAAGCACCGGCTGATGCTGCTTCAGCGCCTGCGATGCGTTAAAGGTGAGGTGTTCAACTTGTTTGATAAATTTTGGGATACGTCCTTCTTGGAGGATGTTCAGTTTGCCATTGCGTATTTCGACTTTGAGTCCGCCTGCGGTGAAGGTCGCGCAAAAGACAAGATGCTTGGCGGTTTGTGTAATATTGATAAAGCCGCCTGCGCCAGCAATGACGCCGTTGAACTTCGAAACATTAACGTTGCCCTAGGCATCAATTTGTGCAGCACCTAAAGCCGCAAAGTCGAGCCCGCCTCCGTCATAAAAATCGAACTGTGCGGTCTGCTCAATAATGGCTTGAGGATTGGAGGTTGCGCCAAATGCCAGACCCGCTGCGGGGCTGCCGCCGATTGCGCCGCTTTCAAGCTTGAGGGTAAAGCGTTCTAAATCACCGCGTTGTTGTGCAATTTGAGCGATGCCTTCGGGAATCCCAATGCCCAAATTGGCAATCGCATTGTCGGGCACTTCGTCACAGGACCGTGCTGCAATCAAGCGGCGAGGAATATTGTCAATCGGTATCGCTTGTGCGTCCGCTAGCGTTTGAGGGGATGGGGCATTGCAATAACTAGGGTTAAATTGTTCTGCAAAAGTTTGACTGTGTTGCTCTGGATCAGCGACAACAATGTGATCGATCAACATCCCAGGCACGACCACTTGATGCGGCGGCGTGGGGGTATCTCTAAGATGTTGAACTTGAGCAATCACAATCCCGCCGCTGTTTCGAACTGCTTGAGCGATGGCGAGAACTTCGCAGCAAACCGCTTCTTTTTCTACTGTGATTGAACCATGAATATCTGCTGTGGTTCCGCGGATCAATGCCACATCAATGGGAAATGATTTGTACCACAGCCAATCTCTGTCACCTAGCGTAATCCGCTCAACAAGGCCTGGCGGCGTGATGTCATTTAATCGGCCCCCGCCGTGGGTGGGATCCACAAACGTATCAAGCCCCACATGAGTAATACAGCCGGGACGGCCAGCGGCAATGTCACGGAACAATTGACAGATCACACCTTGCGGGAAATTGTATGCTTCGATTTTTCCTACGGCCGCTAATTTCCCAAGGCCCGGCGCCAATCGCCAGTGTCCGCCGATGGTACGCTTGACCATACCTTCTTGTTGAAAATGGTTGAGACCGCGGGATTGCCCATCGCCTTGACCTGCTGCGTAAACAAGGGTGAGATTTTGGGGTTTACCAGTTTCTAAAAAACTTTTTTCAATCGCAGCCGTCAATGCTTCAGGATGACCCGCACCGCAGAAGCCACTGGTGGCGACGGTTTTGCCATCTTCAATGCGTTCAATCGCATTCTCAAGGCTACATAATTTGGCATCAATCCCGTAACTCATCCGTGCCAACCTCCATTAACATGCAGCGTTTGGCCGGTGATGTAACGGGCTAAATCCCTGCACAGAAAAGCAATCATGTGGGCGATGTCTTGGGGCTCACCAAAAGCTCCCAGCGGAATCGACGCGATCATTTTTGCTTGTACTTCAGGAGGTACCGTGGCTGCCATGGGCGTGTGGATCATGCCCGGAGCAACTGCATTAACCGTGATTTTTCGTCGGGCTAGTTCTCGACTTAAAACCTTGGTCAAACCAATGACACCTGCTTTGGCCGCGGCATAATTGCTTTGTCCAAAAAAGCCAAACACCCCTGCAATCGAGGCGATATTAATAATACGCCCTTCGTCAGCAAGCACCGGTTCGGCTGCTTTACAAAGATGAAACACGCCAGTTAAATTCGTGCTGATGACGCTATCCCAATCATCATGGGTCATTTTCTTTAGCGTGCGGTCTCGAATAATTCCAGCATTATTTACGACGATATCAAGTGAACCCCAGGTAGCCACCGCCTGAGCAACCATGGCTTGGACAGCCTGGGCATTGCGCACGTCCGCTTCACAACAAATTGCGCGGTCACCTAGTTCTGCCACGATTTTCTGGGCTGCAACAACATTATTGCCCTGTGGATCATCAAAGTAATTAATGACCACATTCGCGCCAGCTCGGTGGAGCGTTTTAGAAATTTCAGCGCCGATTCCTTGGCTTGCGCCAGTGACCAGTGCAGTCTTACCTGTTAAATCAATTAGGATCATTTGACTCTCCGTCCGCGGCGGGTGGTAGTAGAAGTGGGGTCTGGCATATCTTGAATAAACAGAGATAAAAATTTCGCAGGTTGCTTGCCAAGCACTTGCGTGGTGTGTTCTTGGGTCGGGTCAAAGTAAATCGAATCGCCCGCTCGTAGGATCATTTTTTGATCACCGACGGTGAACTGTAAGCGACCTGAAAGCATGTAAAGAAACTCTTGGCCACCATGACGAAATTCACCCATCGGATCGCCTGGCGAAATCGTCAGCAAAAAAGGCTCCACACGTTTGTGACGCATCTGCAAAGCCAACGCTTCATAGAAATAACCAAACTGCGCACCTTCGCGTGCAATGATTTGACCTTCACCTTTTCGCGTTAAAACATAGAGCGGGTCAGCTGTGGGCTCAACAAAAAAATCCGCCAAAGGCACATCCAGCGCCGCGGCAATCCGCATCAATGTCGAGATCGGCGACGAAACCTGCCCGGTCTCAATCTTTGACAGCGTGCTCTTGGTGAGCTGGGACTGAGTCGCTAAAGCCGTGACGGTGAGCTGGGCTTTTTCACGCAAACCCCGAATATTGGCACCAATGCTTTTTTCATCCATAGGAAACATTGTATCGCCACAAGAAACGCAAGACAAGCTTTTGTGTTAAATAATTTTCACAAAGCATGGCGAGTGCCACATCGCACCGAGTCATTGAAACCCCCAGACCAGACCCTCCCAGAGACGGAGGCACAAGAAGCATATCTCATTTATGTGGATCGTATAAGAAACGATAGAAAGTCAGACCTACCGCTGATCGGTAGATTGAAGGATCATTATTTTCCATTGCTCGCGAGCAAGCGAGAGAAAAGCCTCGCGAAGCTTTAAAACTTCCGCTCAAGTCACTAACACCAATCATGGCAACACAACAGGGCTCGGCCTGCATCGTCGAAAAGGTTAATAATCATCAAGCCCGCAAGCCCACAGCTAAAAGCCCTCGAATCTCACTCACCCTTATCCTGTGAATCAGATTCAGATTCTGGCATACTTTGTGATGGACCTTTCCTAGGCGACTTGACCTTCTGGTCTGCGAGTTCTTTGCGGTTGATTTGGATTTCTCGGGGGAAATCGAAGGATAGGCGGACTTTGTCCCCATGCAGTTCGACCACACGGATAATGCCCAGCGGGTTGGCCGGGTCACCGATGACGACTTCTTCTCCAGCTCGACGTGTTAGCGCAAGCATAGCATTACTTCCCTGTCGGCTGTGTATCCTTTAAAACCTATCAGTAGCAGATCATTGAATGACCTACCAAAC
>JAESSU010000160.1 GCA_016763955.1 Phycisphaeraceae bacterium
CGAACAGTTCATGATCGAGGCCCATGACGACATCGGCATACATCTGGATGAAGCGACGGTAGCTATCCCAGGCGAAACGGGCGTCGCCGGCATCGTGGCCCAGCGCCTCGACCGTGCGGTCGTTGAGACCGAGATTGAGCACGGTGTCCATCATGCCCGGCATGGAGGCTGCTGCACCAGAACGCACGGATAGTAGCAGTGGGTTTGTGTCACAGCCGAATTTCTTGCCGGACTCTTTTTCGAGCGTCGCAACAGCTTTCTTAACTTGATCCATCAATCCCTTAGGAAGCTTGTTGCCTTGTTTGTAATATTCAGCACAGCATTGGGTGGTGCAAGTAAAACCAGCGGGAACGGGCAGGCCGATGCTGGTCATTTCAGCAAGGTTTGCACCCTTGCCACCGAGTAGAAGCCTCATTGAGCTATTGCCGTCGGTTTTGGTTTGTCCGAAGTAATAAACCATCTTGGTGACTTTGCTTTTCGTTTTCTTAGCCATGAATTTTTCCTTTTGAAATAGGCATTTGTATAACAACCCCGTTGCTCAATCGTGGGCAACGATCCGATAAACTATCAACCATTTGGCGGGGGTTGTTTCGTTATCTCCCACTTGTACTACGTAAAATGCACAAAATGGAGAGCTAATTCTAGGGGAAAAGTGATAAACGTCAATCTGACTCCTAATATCGGCATGGTGATTGTCTCTGAAGGTTGTTAGGTTGCGGGCTAATTCCCTATCTTAAACTGTCGTATGACTTGCGAATTCCAGTTCGGAGCAAGGGGGGAGGATGACAACGTCGGGGCCGGTCTTCTACGGGTGGCAGGTCAATTACTTGATGTAAAATGCCTTGTGGATAACATAAAGAGCAATGTGCAGGCTGACTTTGATATGGCGGGACGTGTTTAACGACAGCATTTTCCCGTGACGCTGCATAAAGATTAGAAGAACAATGGCCAGTCTCTTGTAATTTAATAGATCAGCTATTGACCCCGTGAACAATCTATAGAAATAGGTGTCGAAAAAATGACTCAGTCCAATTTAGAAGCCCGTTCAAACCCGCGCCCTAACATTTTGCTGATTATGACCGACCAGCAGCGTGGTGATTGTCTTGGATGTGATGGACACCCGGTTTTAGAAACACCTTATCTTGATGAACTGGCAAGCAAGGGAACCCGGTTTGCCAAGGCTTATACTGCAAGCCCTTCATGTCTTCCTGCACGAGCAACGTTACTCACTGGGATGAGTCAGTGGCGCACCGGTATTTTAGGCATGGGACGTGGACAAGGGCAGATCCCCAACACTTTTAAACACACCATGCCCGGTGAATTGGCAAAGGCTGGCTATCACACACAAGCGATCGGCAAGAATCATTTCGATCCTTATCGCGCACTTAATGGCTATCACAACTGTATCATCGATGAATCAAGTCGAGTGCCTGACAGTGATTACTTTAGCTGGTTTGCAGAGAATAAAACCGGGCCTTACGGCTACCGTGACCACAGCGTCGGATGGAACTCATGGATGGCCCGGCCGACGCATCTACCTGAACATATGCACCCCACGCATTGGACTGCACAACAGGCCATCGACTGGCTGCCAAGACGCGATCCTTCCGCTCCATTTTTCCTGAAGGTCAGCTTTGCTCGGCCACACTCCCCCTTTGATCCACCGCAGGTTTACTATGACATGTACAAGGATCGTCGCATGCCCGATCCTGTCATCGGCGACTGGTGCGATGACCCAACAGGAAGCCCCCAAAGCAACGACACCGACGCATGGCAAAGTAAGCGTACCGATGCCGAGATTCAGCGTGCACGAGCTTGCTACTATGGGAATATCACGTTTATTGATCATCAAATCGGACGCCTGCTTTACCATATGCAAAAAGATCATGCTCAAGCATTAGCTAATACGATGATCATTTTCGTATCAGATCACGGCGATATGATGGGCGATCATCACCTATGGCGCAAGACTTACGGCTTTGAAGGCTCCGCGCGTGTGCCGATGATCGTGGTGCCCCCAGCGAATGCATCAAACGTTCTACGCAATCAAGTCAGGCAAGAGATCGTGGAGTTACGTGATATCATGCCCACCGTACTTGCAGCAGCCGGTGTGCCGATTCCAGAGACCTGTGTTGGCATGGACATGCTGCCACTGACCCAAGATGGGCCCGTTGATTGGCGTAATGATTTACATGGTGAACACTGTCAATGTTATGCCGCTGAGCAGGCCAACCACTATTTAACCGACGGGCAATATAAATACCTCTGGATGCCCTACACCGGCAAGCAATTGCTCTTTGATCTAGATACTGATCCCGGTGAATGCCATGATCTCTCAGAGCAGTCCCAGCACACAGAGACGTTGCAACGAATGCGCCAACGACTCGCCGAAATTCTCAAAGAACGCGGCAGTACAGATCTGCTCGACGAGGCAGGAGATTTGCGAATACTTACGCCCGAAGAGTTTTGGACATCGCCTAACTATCGAAAATTCAACATGCAGGCATCTTCTGCGGTGACTGATTAATACGTGTTGAAGATATGTCGCTAAGGTTATTCCAATGAGACGTGGTGATCGCGGCAGGGGGGTAGATGATGGGGCTAGGGTCACAGGTTACGCCCACACGTTATGATGCTCAAAGATGAAACCCCATGGCCGCCCAATTCAACTTGATGGTACACCCCTGCAACTGCTTGCAAGGCTCTCGCCGACAACGCGCGTGCTGATGCTCCACTCAGGTCGTGTGCATCGGACATGGGCACGTTACACCTTGCTAGGGTTCCCGACGCTGACTTATCAGTTTGATCAGGCAGGCCAGAGTCAATTACATGGTGCTGCCGAGAGTTTTAAGGGGACGGGCGATCCTTTTGATGATTTACGGCAAGTCTGCCAGCAATATGACAAAGGTATCTGGATCGGCCACATGAGCTATGACGTGGGCCGCTGGGTAGAGACCGTTCCCACCCAAGCACAAGCGGATCGCAACTGGCCGGTGATGCAATGGGGGTATTGCCCAGGCTATCTTTTATATGATCACCTCGAATCAACATAGTATGCCTGTGGTGATGAAAAAGCCTTGCCAAAACTTGATGGCCCGCCGCTAAACACAAACTACGGTGTGCAACCTGCCAAGAGTGTTTTTACGCGTTGGGATTATGAACAAGCAGTCCAACAGTGCATTGATTATATTCATGCGGGTGATGTGTTTCAGGTTAATTTAACGCAGCGATTCACTGCTGAATTTACGGGCCAATATCCCTTGTCACAGCGGGCGATGTTTATCTCACTAATGCAACATTCGCCTGCGTGGTATGCCGCGTATTTGGAACAGATGGATCAACGGTGTATTGCATCAAGTAGCCCTGAACTTTTTTTACAGGTCTCACCCCAAGGCCACATCCTTACCCGTCCGATTAAAGGCACCGCGCCTGCCAGTGAGCCGGTGACATCGCTACAGCAGAGCATTAAAGATCAAGCTGAATTGCACATGATCGTGGATTTAATGCGCAACGATCTAGGCCGTGTCTGTAAGTATGGCAGCATTCACGTCACCGACCCACGAACCATTGAATCGCACCCCACCGTGCATCACGGCGTGGCAACCATCGAAGGCGACTTAACGCAAGACCATGATGTCTTTGACCTGCTGCGAGCTGCTTTGCCAGGCGGATCAATCACCGGCGCA
>JAESSU010000161.1 GCA_016763955.1 Phycisphaeraceae bacterium
GCGGTGAACTCTTCATCAAAATCAACTGTATCAAAACCGGGGGCCTGGATTGCTCGGTTCTCCAAAGTGATCTCATCTTCCATGTCCCCGATACAGACATTGCGGCGCTTTTCCTGAATGAATTGACAACTAGGCATTAGAGACCTTACGCGATAGTATTATCGACTAAAATGTATGCAAAACTAGCCGCGGCTTGAGTATTATTAGTTTCCGTCAGCGCTCTAATTTCAATGTCTGTTTTTTCGTCAATGACAAAGGGGGGATCTAGCGGCATCCCGAAACTACTTTCAAAAGTAGGGAACTGCGTTATCTCCATAAACCCGGGGAACCCGTCAGGTCTTATTAAAGCTTTGCTAACGGAGTCTTTACCTTTTCTTGTGTGAGTTGCTAAACGTACAATGAACATTGTGTTATTCGCTGGAACAGTTATTAATCCAATACGAGTAACATTAATCCCTTGTATTACTTTTGCTTTTATTTTAGAGGCGGTATCGGGGACTCCCGCAGTTAGAGTATCAGTTTCTGCAACATAGAGGTCGCCAGCAGGCTCGGCACCACTAATTACAGCAATCTTAAATATCCTGAAAAAATTACCGATACTTTGTTGAACTTGACCCCCAGTAAAGGTAAATAGTGTATCTTTAATCACAAAATCATCAGTCATCCCTTCAATTTTTAATCCCACATTAGTGTCAGACGTACTAGATGATGAAACAAACAGTTCTGTATTAGCCGTCAGATAGGTGTAAAGACCTCCCTGATCCCACACGGTTTCTTCTGCAGCAAGGTCAACATCAGGGTTGAACGCCAGAACAGACGCAGTTGATTGGCCCGGCACCAGACCTCTCGCAATTTCAAAAAATAGGTTTGTAGGGGTACTGTTACCCCCTTTTGAAAATGAGTTTTGAGTCACTACGATTTCAGAATCAGTAGCAATCGATCTAGCGTAAACCTCTTGCCCTGTTTGTAAATTATAACTGACTGAATCTTGAGGTCGGAGAGCGTGCCCTTTTGTCAAAGTTGCTAACGGTGTCGCCGCAGCTTCAATGTATAAAATATCTTGACCCGAGGCATTAGTAATTGTTCCAGAAATCCCCGCCGATACCTGAGTCCATCCGGTAGTTACAATAGGCGTAAAAATTGTATCAGACATAGCGGACTACTCCTTATTAACTCGGCAAAATTTCAAAAGTTACAACACCGTTTGATGCTGTAGTACTGGAACCGTCCTTTACAACCTCAATAGCCTGTGAAGCGGTAATTACATTTAGTGCCGTTGGGGTGGATTGATCCACATCGCCTGCCGCCGAACCTGCGTTCGCGATGGTAATCGCCGCACCGGTAACGGCTACGCCACCAATCTCAAAAGTCAGACCTGCATCGGCCGCAGTGATGGCAGCGTCGATGACGTTACTAATTTTTACAATCGTTCCGGCAATACCCGGCACAGCAAAAACACTACCCGCTGCAGACACATCGCCAATTGGTACCGTGACCAGCTTGGTTTTCAAGTTTTGTGCGGTGGCAGATTCCATCTTGCCGCCAAGTACCAGTTTATTATCCCGGTCGCTACCAGGCTGTTCAAAAAAGTTTAATACGCTTTCACCGCTCATGGTCATACCCTCGATATTCTGAATTGATTGTAAATAGCTGTTACGCCAGCACCTTCCGCAGATGCTTTAACGTTTGGACAGTCGCCGCGATTCCGATACCAAAACGCCACGTGACGCTCAATTGCGTCGATAATGGACTTTTGGCATCGATAGCCTTTGGTAACAAAACGGATCTCAATGGCCTGTTCCCGGTTGTCTGTATCAGTCGGCCATTCTTGATCCTCGTTCAATAAAATCTCAGAGGACTGGACCAATTTTTTCAAATAGTACACAGTGTTGGGTACTGTCACTAGCGCCGCATCAACTAAATGCTTAACTGTCGTGAACGATGCAACCGGATCTCGCCGTAGCTCAATCCGATCCGTGAAGAGGTCCAACAGCAGGTCCCAGGTAATGGCCCGAAAATCCCGTCCCGTGTACTTTTCACCCCACTCCGTTACGGCATCAATCATCGATTGGGTGAGCACGTCGTCCGCAGTGGCGGTGATCTTAAGGTACGATTTCATTGTCGCCAAGTTGACCGGCGACGCTGCCTGCGAAACAAACTGATAGATCGCGGCATTTCGGACTGTCTGGGCAGCGGTCAGCATAGCTACCTTTTACCTTTCCCTTTATTCTTGCCTTCGGCCTTGGCTTTAGGGCCGGCCTTTGGCGCTTCCGCCTTCACGGTTGGTCCTGCTTCGGCTTCGGCTTCGGCTTCGGCTTCGGCTTCGGCTTCGGCTTCGGCTTCGGCTTCGGCTTTATCCGCCGGCAAGTGCACAAAGATCGCTTTGCCCGCATCTACTGCGGCATTGGCCAAGTCGACAGAGACTTCTTTTTTCTCGTCCTTCTTGACCTTAAAAATCGGATCGGCGGGGTGGTCGCACCATTCTCCGGCCTCAAGAAACTGAATTTTAACAAGCGACATTGACTCGTCCTCTTTGATGAATAGAAATAAATTAGGCGGCGAACCGCCCGATTTCTATCGGTTACTCAGCAACCGGAGCTGATTGGGGGTGTCCCAAAACCGCAACGGCCGACATCTTGGTCGCACCGGTTGTAGTGCTTGTCGATACGATGGACAAACGCTGGAAGCGCTTCTTACCAATCGACCCGACACGCTTTGCAGCATCGTCGTCAGCGGCTACAAAACCGGTCAGCACACCGAGAATTTCGTCGGCGGGCACATCAGCGGCATCGGACAAACCTGAGTCGTCACCTTGCTCAAGTTTTAGGGCGTATGCGCCGTCGGTAATTGTGCCCGACTGGATAATGTATTCGAGCGAGTCAAAGTTTACTGTGTCAATAATGTTACCGACAGTAGTAGTATCGGTTGTGATGTCCTGGCTATCCAGGGCAACGGCTTGTTTCACGTTGCTGTGAAGATCATATTCCATGGTCGGAACTCCTGTGTAAAATTTAATTTAAGTCAAAGCCCGAAGGCCTCGGCTGCTTATTTGGGTTACCGATTAGGCTTTAGTCTTCAGCAACTTAATTGCTTCCGGCAAAGTCACCTGCCCCGTGTTCCAGCGTTGGAGCGTGAATTCGACAATCGACTTTTTCTTTTGGGTCAATTCGTCACGGATAACCGCCATGCCTGTGCGGTCAATGATGGTATACCCGCGTGCAAAATCACCGAACGCTACCGAGATAGAATTGCTAGCGATGTCGGACATGTCTTCAGCGATGAGATACGGGAAGCCATTGATTGTGTTGACTACAATGCCGTTCATGCCGGGCTGCCATAATGGATGACCGTCGCCGCCTTTCAATGTACGCAAGAACGCCAAGGTACGACGATTAAATACATACACAGGATTATAGCCGGTCTTAAGGTCGCCGGTCAGGTTCATCATATCGTCAAACCCGATAGTGGCCGATGCGGCAGAAATTCGAGCGTTTGCTACGACGCGGCTGTCGACGGTAAAGCCTGAAGGCTGCTTGTGGCCCGTACCGACGACAAATTTGTTCCCCTCTTTCTGTGCAAAAGAGTCGGCACCATCTTGCATGATTTCAGATTCCATATCGAAAGCTGAATCCATGAGCATGTCCATGGTGATTGCAATAGTCGTGGTAAGACGGAACGCAGTCAGTGTTTCGTTTTCATAAGTAGAAGTGCTGTCGCCACCTTGTTCCCCTTCGCCTTCATACTCGGCGACCGGAATAGTATTACGAACGGGCACTTCTAAAGATTTAGCACCAATAGTACGAACACGAGCGATTGAACGAATGGCACTGACTTCAATAATTTTCTTTGTGATCGCGTTATCCATTTCGGTCGGAACCAAGAATCCGCCCTGGACATCACTGTCAGTACGTAAAACGGCTTTTTGCTCAGTCTCAGGATGGTACAAACCTTTCTTTACAAAGACGTCTAATGCTTTGTATTCGTCAGAATCTTTATAATTCTTGCCTTCGCCTTGACCGCCGGAACGTGCGAGTTCAGTTTCCAGAACGTCCATACGTTCCTTCATTTCTCCTTCGCGCTTCTCGGCAGATTTTTGTTCTTTGATGTGATCCTGGTTCTTTGCTTCCTGCTTTTCCAGGGTTTTTTCGATTTTTTCGATCTTCTCGGAATTGGGGGATTTTTTGTCGAATTCCACACGGAGTTGCTTAAGGCCCTCCATTACGTCATTCATAGTTGGAGTATCGGACTCGGGCATGATATGCCCTCCTGTTGTCGGTTTACGTTACAGTCGTTCCGGCTTCAGGCATCCCACCTGCTGCAGCGCTCCGGCATCCCACCGGCTCACCGTTCGGTATTAATTAGCTAGCTGGTTTTTGAACGATTTTAATTCGCCCAACAACTTCACTATGTCGTTGTCATCTTCATTGTCAGGCTCTTTTTGCCTCTTGTCAAGTCGATCCGCTAATGTCTTAGCTGCAGATTTTGACATTTTGCCCGTTTCTTTAAGGAATCTTTCAATGTCCCGTTCGGTCCACGCTTTCACGTCATCCGCCACAAAATACTGTTTCTCGTCATCCTCAAACGGACTATCGAGACCCATCTTCGCGTAATAACGCTCAACATGGCGAATAACGGCAGGACGGTCCGCGTCTGGGATGTCCACACCTCCACGGGCGCCTTGAAGTGCTGCAGCTGCAGCAAAGATGCCTCGGGGCACAGCAGTCAACCGGCCGTTAATCACATCGGCAATCGGTAATTTGTACGCGCCGAAGTTTTCTGCATCAGTTCGGTCATACCAGAGAAACGCGCGACGGTAGGTTGAACTCGGCTCTTCGGTTGAATCGGTAAACTCACGCACCCGACTGATTGCGGCATCACTATCCCATGGGCGATCTTGAGAGGCGAGCGGTAAGTCCTGGAAAGGGACCGCGATTTTGACTTCGGTAATCTTGGCTTTCGGATTCATCGGTTCATCTACTATCGAGCCCTCCCAGACCTCTGCCTTATGGATAACTCGGATATCCTCAGTAACAGTATCCTCTAACGAACTGAAACCAATAGAAAAATCTGACAATATGCCTTGTTTGGCCAAGGCGAAAGCTTCACGGCCTTGTTGCACCTCCAAATTAATTTCACCTATAACAAACAGTCCTACCTCATCTTCGAGAGCCGTTTCGATAGGGAAGCCCCCTATGGTCCGACCGTGGTGATCTTTAAGACGAATGGGTCTGTTGTCTCGACGATGACGGTCTAGTGATTCAATAAACGCCCCTTTGACAAATCGATCCCGTACCCCCCAAGCCCCACGGTCGAGGTCCCAAGTGGCAATATGGCCCTTAATAACACCGACCTTAATGCCATTCCTCTCAACCTGTTTGACTTCAACGATGTTACCGCCGATGTATTTAGTCTCAATGTTCATATTGGTACCTTTAGCCTCCCAGGCTTGTTAATAGTTGTTCAGTTAGTGTCGTGTCAATGGCGGACAGCTCGCCCCGCTTACGACGAACGGCAAAAACGCTCTGCTCATCTATTACGGAAGAACACCTGCACCGCGCTACGTTACC
>JAESSU010000162.1 GCA_016763955.1 Phycisphaeraceae bacterium
ATTCGACTCGCAGTCAGCAAATCGATCACGCGACAGTTTTGCACTTCCATACCCTCAAAGCTGATTTGAATTTCTGCTTCTGGCGTCGACTCAAACTCCAGAACGGTCGCATTTTGATTGGGTTTCATAACATTATTTTGTCTCAATCGAAAATTCAATTGGGCATGATCATCATGCAACTGTGCAGTCTGCCCAGGGTTTAACCAGCAGGGTTGATACCCAATAAAAGTTCCATCTCCAAGTTTCACTGAACAGTGCCAATCAATCGGTTCTAAAACACACTCTTCTGACTTTGGGCCCCACCCTGCTTCAATGCGCAATTTAAATTTACTACGTTTACCAGCAGGAGGCATCTGTTTATCAAGCAAATGATTTTCCACTGCAATTAACGTATCGTCTTTTAATAGTTCAATGCGATCTATTGCATCACATCCCACGGCCTTCACTTTGATCTGACGGGGTCCTGATGTGGTGATGCAACTTCCCATCGGTGCGTCATTAATATCAAACTCTAGCTCAATACGATCACCACTTACCGCATAAACGCGTCTTTCTTGAATCGCGTCCCATATCCCCTGACGGGTTAGTTCACTGGCATAAACGCCTGCGAGTCCTTGCCCATAATGTCCAGCTAGATCCCCCCAGTGATCCGTCGAGCCGATGGCTCCGACATGTTTACCCAGACGTAATAAATCTTGATAGGTTGCTCCGCCACAGCCGGGGCCCATGTGTGCATTCTGCCGCATGCCGATCATTTCTTCATCTGTTTCGGAGCTACCATGAATCGAAAAAATCTCAGTCATTGGGCTGATTTTTTCATCTAATAATTCCCATAAGGGTGCTCGGTGTCCGGGGCGATATGCGGTATGATGCGGGATAGCGATCGCATTATGCTCACGGAGTTTTTCATACAGTTGAGGTAGTGTTTGTACTTGATACAGCGGGCCTGTATCGTTGAGGTAAAAAACATTGTGGTCACCGAATTGACCATTACCTTGCCATTCATAACCTAGGAATGTGACGAATTGACCAGGCTGATACCATTTACTGGAGTGCTCAGTAACCATTGCCCATTCTTTTTCAATGAGCTGTGACTGTTTCCAATCCTCAACGACAAATTCTTGTTTGCCTACTAACTCAGCCATATGTCCGCCGGGCTTGAATGCCGACGCCTGCGCGGGGTAATAAGCCATGCCATAGAAATCCAAATGCTCCTTGGCATGGGCATAGTGGCTTGCCAGCGCCTCTTCGGACTCACTTTCAGCCTGAAACGTATTGTGGTGCATGTCTCCCCAGTAAAGCTTATATGTCTCACTCACGAATTCTATCCTTTGTTACGTTTGGTAAACTTGAAGTTGTTATCGTTTCCATCCACCGCGACCCATGCTTCGTATTTCTTCGTTTTCCTGACCGGCATGTAGGCACCAGTTCCATAGCTGAGATTCGCCGGGCTCTAGGTCAATAGGTAGATAAGGCTCAATGGCATAACATAACCCTGGCTCTCGCCACATATTGATTTTTGAAAACGAGCTTTCTGAATAAATCCCCATACACCTTCCGGTTTTACGACTACCCGTTGCAATCCAGTTATATGCCGAACATAACACATCACCTGGAATCGGCACATTGTTTGGCGGGAAGGCTTCTAGATTGACTCGATCCATATTCATCGTTGACGTTTGAGCAGCGGCTCCCAAAGTATGTTGAGGTATCTGATACCAGTATTGGCCGTCCTTTTGTCTTTCATCAAAAAAAGGATGAATATAGACTTCCGTCTCAAGTCGCTTGCTGCCGGTGTTTTTTAACCGATTGCCAATCTTCAGTGTACTACCTTCGATTGATATCCTTTGTTCTAAAATATAGCCATATCCTTGGGACTCTGAAACTTCCTGTACACACAAGGCTTGATCGACATCATTGCGTTTTTCAAAAGTACATTGCCACGGATAGGCTTGCAGTAATTTGTCATCAAATCGACTGCTTCCTTTCCTATGCAACAATCTTCCTACACCTATTTTTAATACTGTGACCTCAGTGCAATCCCTATCGCTTAATGGTATTGCAGTCCGAAATTCATGAGGACAACCAAAAACCAGCGCATCCGCCTCAATAGACTCCGCTACAAAGTAACCTTCATGGCTTTCTCTGTGCAGTACATTACGTATCCATGCTCCACGGCAAAAACGATTGCCCAGCTCCACATCATCTGTAGGTAACACAAACTCCACTTCCAGAAACTGATTTTTAACCGTCATCATTTGCATCGGTTCATCACATCCCATTTACAGCTAATGACGACAAACATTTACCCCTGCGAAACTCACAAAACAGGATCAGAAGACATATGTTTAGCGTTTTTTACCTCTATATTTGAAGTGTCGATTAAAATTTTAAATTTTTCCGGCACTTCCTTATCTATTAATTGCTGTAGTTTTTCTATTGCCAATCTCCCCATCGTCAAACAATTTGCTTCAAAAAAAGGAATCTGGGAATTATTCTCAACGGCTGATCCCCTACCACCCACCAAGGCAAAATCAGCGGGGCATTGTCGATGATGATGTTGTGCAGCATCAAAAACACCAGCTGCCATTTTGGTATTGGCTGTGACCACAGCATCAAAGTCCAGAGTCCCTTCCGTGATGATTTGATTCATTAATTCAAAGCCGGACAGATAACAAAAATCGCCTTCAAAATCTCGTGTTTCATCAAATGCAATGCCCGCTTCTTGCAAAGCCTGCAAAAACCCATTACGAAGTTCTATCGAGATGGAATTAATGAGCGGACCTGACAAATAGATAAACTTTTTACATCCCTGATCGATCAAATCTTGGGTCTGTTTCCGACTAGCATTGAAATTGTCATGCCCTATAAAATTGATCTCTTTGGGCGTGTCAGGGTAGGTGTTGGCGAAGACCACGGGGTAATCAAACAACGCTTTATCATAGTTATCTGCACATTGACACCCCCAGACAATCAAGCCATCAATGCCGCTTTCTCTGAATAATTGCAAATACTCACGACTATCAATGTATTGTTTATTTTTGAAAGATAGCAACAACCTATAGGGGGTTTTGGAAATCGCCTCCTCAATCCCACGCATAGTCTCGATCAAAGGCGTATCTGCAAAAGCATGGACATAACCCGGTGCTGAGGATGGAACCTCAAGTCCAATGACCATCGATTTGTTCTGCGACAGCCGCTTGGCATGAATATTGGGCATGTAATCAAGCTCTTTGACGACATCAAAAATTTTCTGCCGAGTCCGTTCTGAGACTTTGATCTTGGTTGAATAATTATTCAAGACCCGCGAAACCGTACTCACGCCCACGCCTGACCTCTGAGCAACATCCTTTATAGTGTATTTTTTTTTCACAATAAATCGACTCTCATGGGCTGACTGCAAACGGTTGCCGTCTTGCAACTTTATCACTGCAAAGGGTTGCAGTCAATGATTACTTCCATTTTCTTAGCGATAGTATCGAAAACAATACTCTCAATGTTATTTGATTCGCCTAAAGCCTCAGAATGACATCCAAAGCTAGCAAGTCGACTTAAGTTCAAAATCTATTTCAATTCACCAGAATTGAGATTATAATTCGCGAAACGGCAAGAAGTTTGATTTTTTTGCCTCACCATTTCACCGCAATGTATCATTAAGAGTTTGTGACCAATATGACGCTGATTAACCGATAAAAAAGTTTATTCCTTGAACAGGAGCGAATGACTTATGGATCTTTTATATCGTAATGCCTCGTTTTCATGCCAACATCCTAAATGGGTCAAGCATTTAGTAATCGTATTGGCAGTATTTCTTCAAATCTCACTGTCAGGCTCAAACCCAGCCTCTGCTGATGATGACGCTTCTAGTCAAGCCACTTCTGCTCAAGAGCTCCATGCCGCGTTACTTTTGCGTGAGCAGTACCCCTCTGCTAGATCCTGTGCTGGCTGTCACCCAACACATTACAAAGAGTGGTCCATCTCACAGCACGCATACGCCCAAATGAGTCCCGTCTTCAATGCCATGCAAGGCACGGTGATTCACGTCACCAACGGGACCAATGGCGATTTTTGTATTCGTTGTCACACCCCCGTGGGTATGAACCTCAAAGAAAAAGAGTTCATGAGCAATATCGATCGGCATCCCACCAGTCGAGAGGGTGTCACCTGCATCGCTTGCCATCGAATCTCTAAACCCTATGGCAAGATTTCTGGACGACTAAGTCTCCAAAAAGGTGACCTCACACAACCGATCAATGGCCCGCGTGCAGATGAGGCCAATCTCAAAATGGGCATTGAAGACGGGGGACTGATCACCGACAACGACAAAGCTGGACGTAAGGTCCATGGCATGATCA
>JAESSU010000163.1 GCA_016763955.1 Phycisphaeraceae bacterium
CGGGGAACTTCCGGGGGGGGGTGTTTAGCCTTTTGTGGGTGATTAAGAGGAAGTAGATCGGGTTGTTAATGATGAACTTAAAGAAGCTTACAAAAAGGGGAGCGGCCATGAAAAAGTTGCCACCAATGATGATAACCACAGCTTTGTTACTTGGATTGGCTATGAGTCCGGCCTTGGCACAAAACCAGTTGGACAACAATCTCGAGCAGCGCTCCGGCCAGATTAACCCGCAAGCGACCAATGTTGATTACGGTTCACGTAACGATATTGTCTACGGTAACATCAATGCAGGTAAAGGCTTTCGTGGCAATTTGAACTATGGAGCGCCGGGAGACTTTCGTGGTAATACCGGTTCTGACGAGTTGTATCGCTACCGCGCGAACTCGACTCCCTCAGTCACTGGCACGGATTTAACCAAGCCTCAGTCGGTTCGGCGAGCGAGCCATTCTGCGCTTCTTGGCTCCATAGGGGCCAATAACACAATAAATAGAAGTGCCATTCCAGCTTCAGGCCTGCCTATGGACGCTTATCGGACAGGACAGGCAACCACGACCGGGCAATTGATTCGGACTCCGGAATTTGGCGCATCGCGTGCCGGAACCATTGGCATTCAAGGTGATCTTTCCGGTCAGTCATTAGGGATTGGTGCGACCTCTTCGCAGAGTCTAGGTGTTCCTTCGAACTCACCTGTGGGGGCGATGAATCTCCGGCCTGTGGGTGTTGGTGCTTATGGGAGTTCCAAGGCAGCTGGTACGCTTTACGGCGCATTGACTACGCCACAAATCAGTGGCAGTTCGTTGGGCTCGGGCGTGGCGGGGACATCGGACTCACTTTGGAAGATTGATCCGACGCAAAACCAAGCTTATCCCAATTCTACAGCTCCATCACTTGAGCAAGTTATTGCTCCGATGCAAATGATGCCCAACAATGCCTTGCGACCTGTGCCTGCCCATCAGTCGATGACCAGTATGGAGCAAAAAGCTGCCCAGCTTCAGGCTCAGCAGGTCAAGCTTGAAGCGTCACTTTCGTCAAATGTCGGTGAAGACACCTACATGAAACTTCAGCACAACCAGGCCAATCGTCAACGTGTTGCCAAGGGGCTAGATCCCGTCAATTATGGGGCTGATCCTAACAATCAGTTCGTTGCGGACCCTTCGCAAATCAAGTCCTTGCCTAGCAATTACTCACTGTTTAACAATCTCACTGGCAACAGTTTGGACAATGATCCTTCAGCCACCGGCAGTCTCAAACCGCTTCCAAGGGGCGGCCAGATATCGCCGATGCCCAATGCCTCTGGGATACAATCGTTGCTTAATCCCAATAACATCGCGCAGTCTGCTTTGCCGCAGTTAACACCACTACAGCAAACTCAGGTGCAGCAGCAGCTACAGGATGCCATGCTCCAGTCACGAGGGGTGACCGACAACAATACCATTCTAAATGAAGTGGTTAGCATGCCCGTGCCTTCGATGACTGTTAAACCAGAGATTCAAGTGCAGCCTACAGGCGGACTTTTTGCTAATCCCGCATCCAATACTGCGTCGACAGCCGCAAGTCCTGGATCATCGACCGGCTACCTATTGAATAATTACGAGCAGACGGGGATCTCCGTCCAGGGAATCCAACTGCCTCACACTAGGGCAACTCAGCAGCGTGAATGGCACTCGATCCGTTCGATGTCTCAAGCTACGCTTTCGCTAAAGGCTGGTCGATATCTTGACGCGGAACGTCAGTTTAAGAGTGTTCTTTTGGGCAACCCAGAGGAATATGAAGCCAGTGCAGGTTTATTATGCGCTCAATTAGGTGCAGGGATGGTTCGTTCAACTGTGTTGAATTTACGTCAGCATATGACTAAATTCCCAGAACAAATAGCCTACAAGCTCGATAGAGCCTATTTGCCCTCCGGCAAACGTTTAAACTGGGTTCGCAAACAAGCTGAAAATCTGATGCAGCAATATGGTAATTATGACGCGGCTTTGCTTTTGGCGTTCCTTGGTTACCAAACTTCTGATAAACAATTGTTACAATATGGTCTAGGCTTGGCCCAGAAATATTTAGCCGGAGACCAGCTCGTTGCCGATCTGAGTCGTTCTTGGTTAGGGCAGTAAAACCTAAGTGTCAGAACGAATTGACAGGAAGCAGTGTGACCTGCTGCGCCCTAAGGTGTAGGTTGTAAGGGTCACAGGTTATGAAGTATGAGTGACATGCCGACAGAAACAGAATCCAATTCGTTGGTGCAGGCTGTGCAAAAACAGGTCCGCCAGCTCGAGTCGGAAAAACAAGTTTTAGTACAGCGGGTCGCAGAAGCCAATGTGCTTTATACCCTTAGTGCGCTCTTAACCGGAAGACTTAGCCTAGATGAGCTACTCAATGGCGCTGCAGCCATGTCCGTTAAAGTTCTGAATGTCAAAGCATCCTCCGTGCGACTGCTCTCTGAAGATGGTTCGGCTTTGATTCCAAAAGCAGTATGTAATCTCACCACGCAATATCTCAAGAAGGGCCCGATCCCGCTGTGCGATAGTGCGATGGCAAGACGGGTTCTTAAAGGCGAAGTCGTCTACGTCGAAGACTTGCGAACCGATCCGGACACGCTGTACCGAGAGGGTGTGCTTTTAGAAGGCATTGTCTCGATGCTCAGTGCGCCGATGAGTTACAACGGTCGGCCCATTGGCACCATTCGTGTCTATACCAGTGAATTACGCCACTTCTCCGAATCCGAACAGGAACTGCTCAAAGCCATCGGTCATATGATGGCGGCTGCCATTGAACATGCTCGACTTGAAGTCGCGGAACACAAACAGCAAAAAGTGGATCGTCAGCTTCAGCTTGCTGCGGATGTGCAGCGGCGAATGATGCCTTCGAAAATGCCCACAATGCCTCCGTTTGATATTGCAGCACGATATGAAGCTTCACTGGAACTTGGTGGCGACTTCTATGACTTTATCGGCTTGGAGAACAACCTAGGGATCGTCGTGGGCGATGTCGTGGGTAAAGGTGTTGCTGCGAGTTTGCTGATGGCATCCGTGCGGTCATCTTTGCGTGCTTTTACGCAGGACATTTATGATCTAGATCAGGTCATGGGCCGTGTGAATCGTGCGATGGAGCGCGACACGCTCGACAACGAATTTGCCACGCTATTCTATGGTGTCTTTAGTCCTCAATTTAGTCGCTTAACGTATTGCAATGGTGGCCATGAGCCGCCGATGCTTCTGCGTGATGGCGAGCTGATCCTACTGGACATTGGGGGCATGATCATTGGCGTTGACGCTCAACAGGAATACGAAAAAAGTATCATCGACCTCATACCCGGTGATTATTTGCTGATGTATACCGATGGTTTGACCGAAGCGTTTAATTATGCCGACGAACAATTTGGCCGTGAACGCATTGAGTCTGCACTTCGTGAATGTGCCCATGAAGGCATGAATGCTCAGACTTCCTTGAAACATATCCTTTGGGAATTACGCAATTTCACCGGCTTGCGATCACCCGTGGACGACACCACCATTGTGATGATCCGAGTGACCGATGAAGAACCCCTGCCCCAGCTTGCCAAAG
>JAESSU010000164.1 GCA_016763955.1 Phycisphaeraceae bacterium
CTAATTGAGTCCGAACTCTTTGGTTATCGTAAAGGCGCATTCACAGGCGCAATGCGTGACAAAATTGGCTACTTTGAAGCGGCGAACCATGGCACACTTTTTCTCGATGAAATTTCTAACTTATCATTAAGCGTACAAAGCTCACTGTTGCGTGTGCTTGAAGAACGTGCCGTCGTGCCCGTCGGAGATACAAAGTCTCGATCCGTGGAGTTACGCGTCATTGGAGCATCTAATCGTAATCTTGAAGATATGGTGAAGTCCAACGAATTTCGTGAGGATTTGTTGTACCGCTTAAACGTGGTGAAGATCCAATTGCCGCCGTTGCGCCAGCGTATTGATGACATCCCGTTATTAGTTCATCATTTTCTAGCGAAGTACACTCAGCAGATGAGTAAGAAAGTGTTGGGTGTTAGCAATGCTGCAATGCGTGCAATGCTTTGTCACGAATGGCGAGGGAATGTCCGCGAGTTGGAAAATGTGATTGAACGCGCAGTGATCTTTGCTGATGGACGACAGATAGATGTTGAAGATTTACCCTTTGTAACCAATGTGCTAGCTTCAAACGAAAGTGACAATCTCAAGGATGCTCTAAGTCAGTACGAACGTCAACACATTGTGAACATGCTCTCTCGTCATGAGAACGACAAAGCCTTAACCGCCCAGTCACTAGGGATCGGCCTTTCAAGTCTCTATCGCAAACTCGATGAACTGGAAATTCCCAAGCATGTCGATGAGTGATTCTTGGCAATACTCTTGTTACCCATAGATACAAAATACACAGATGCAAAAGATTCAGAAGTTAGAGATATCACTCTAGCTTCTGTTTTTTTATTTTGGTCGTTTATTGTATCTGTATTGAACCGTATATATTTCGTCATTTCCGTGCAAACTTAAAGCCAAGACTTGTCGTTTGACACTGGAACGTCGATGGGTTCTTGTCTGCACGGAAATGGCGAAATAAAATATGGGCTGAGTTTATGAAACAAATCAATTAGAAAATCATCGACGTGGTTTTGTTCATGGAAATGAATTGATAGATTCGGCCGATTTTTTCGCTTTTCTATCTACCGGTTTAAGCTACAGGTTACTTATAATGACAATGTAGACACAGCTCAGAGCCCTGCATTGACAAACGTAAAAGGCTGGGGAAGGTCGTTTGATTATGAACATCATGGCAGGTGGTACATTCCAAAAAACCATTGGGAAATGGAACGGTAGGATTCGACGAAAAGTGACAATCTCCGCAACCCGGAGGAATCTCTGTCTGGTGCTGCCACTTGATGCTTATTGGGTGATCATTGGAAAGGTCTGTGCCGAGATTGAATGCACCTGAGATAAAATTGGTTCCCGTCATATTTGAAAAACTATCCAGTGCAACCGTGCCATCATGGCATGAAAGACAGAGCTTGCTGGGGCCTCGAGGTTCCGTCTCTGTCGCAACTTGCAAGGTCGCACTGTTATACATGGTAAATGTTGCAGTTGTTTCGAGATGGTTCCACAACGGTGCGCTAGTTGCAGTTGTACTCGCGTTATGAGGGGTATGACAGGGCAGGCATATTTCCCCCGCAGACCAGTCTGTTGCAGCAAAGTCATGTGCTGATCCGACAATTCCAGCGGACACGATACTTGTACTTAGTAGCAAAAAACAAACGGGTGCCAATGATAAAATGGTTTTCATATTAGAGTCTCACTATATAGAACTCTCGTCCATCTGGGTTAGTCTGCTCAAGTCGAAATGTAATATACAGACATTATTGTATTATTATCGGCATAATGTTATTTGTCAATGCACATTTAAGTTATCAGTTGTTCACGTTCATGATTTGCTCTGAGGTTCATTAAGATTTTTCGCAAACGGTTTCCCCTCGCAAACGCATGGGGATGTAGTTGCATTCGGGTTCTTGTGCCATGAAATCGTGACTATCTGCATAGGCCCGTGCGCGACAGCCCATGCAGACTTGTTTGTATTCACAAGCACCGCACTTGCCTTCGAGTTGGTTGGGGTCACGCAGTTTTGCAAAATCAGTACTGTTGGCCCAAATCTCTGGGAAAGCCGTGTTTTTGACATTGCCACATTCCACTGGGAGATACCCGCAAGGGAAAACTTGCCCGGTATGTGAGACAAAGCAAACCGACTGACCTGCAAGGCAACCTTTGGTCATCGCAGTCATGTGAGTGCCATCTGAAACTCCCCCCCCCGAGGGAGCTCCATGATGATCACTGCCACCATGGTTCGCGTTTATTTGTTGCTCGACATTGCCAGTTACAACGTGTCCGCTTGGATGGCCATGTGTTGTGGGCATGGGGCGTCCGTCTTTTTTGCTTCGCTGGCGCAACACGCGGAAGTAATGTGGCGCACAGGTGGCTTTGATATGAATCTTGTTTTCCACACTTCGGTCGTAGATCCAATTTAGCGCATCTTCATATTCATCGGGATTAAGTTTGATGTCGTCGGAAAGTGTCATCCCGCACCCCACAGGTACGAGCATGAACATGTGTAGTGCATCTGCACCTAGGTCCAGTGCTAACTGATACATTTCGTCAAGATGAGCGACGTTACGTTGGGTGACGGTGGTGTTAATTTGCATGGACATGCCTGCTTTGCGAAGCATTTTAAAGCCACGGATTGTCGAGTCGAACGCACCATCAATGCCTCGGAATACGTCATGCGTAGCTGGACTAGGGCCATCAAGACTCATTGAGACACGTTGGAAACCGACATCAACGATGTCTTTGGCCAAGTTCTCATTCATAATGGTGCCATTGGTCGCCAATGCGATAGGCAGTCCAACTTGGGTCGCCTCGGCTGCGAGCTCTAAAAGGTCGGGGCGCATCAGTGGCTCGCCGCCAGAAAAGACGAGTATAGGCCGGCCGGTTTGTGGCAGGGAACGGATCATTCGCAGAGCTTGCTCGGTGTTCAGGTCGTCCTTGCTGAGTTTGCATGAGACATCTAGGCGACGACAGTGAACACAAGCCAGATTACATGCTGCGGTGGTTTCCCAGAAAAGCA
>JAESSU010000165.1 GCA_016763955.1 Phycisphaeraceae bacterium
CGAGTTCCAAAGGCAAACTCACCGCTGCGTATGTTCGCCCATCACTTGATGGTAAAGGGCAAGTCATCGAAGTTAAAGACATCGAAACAGGTCAAACACGTCAAGTTGGCAATCCTGATACCAACAGTACTAGCCCACAATTGGTCAAAGGTAAAAACCAATCGGATCTGGTTTACCTTGAAGATAATAAAGTGAAACAGGTCTCTTTGGAGCCTGGCATGCAAACCGAAAAACCTCAAACGCTGTTACTTGATGTTCAGGAATTACTCAAAGCCAAACGCGATCCTAAAGGCCAACTCGTTTTGGTGACCAAGCCCAAGGCCGATGAAGTTGCGATTACCACCGGCAATCAGACCCAGACATTTAAAGGCAAAGCTGCTGATGTGAACTATGGTTCCAAAGGCGAGATTCTCCAAATTGTTCAGCGTGACGATGGCAGCATCGATGCAGTCAATGCCCAGGGTAAAACGATTAAGAATCTGGTTAAGGCCAGTGCAGACAATGGCCCGCCGACCTTGATGCGCACCAAAAAAGGGGGCGTTAGACTTTTCTATCATAAGCAACTTAACAAGCAAATTAATCAGATCGCTCATCGTGCTGAGACCGGCGGAACCTTTACCATCGATTGGGAAAACGGTGCATGGCAAATGTCCACCAAACGTCGTGTCCCCCAGCCTGAAGCGCCCGTCACCGATGCGGCTGTGGTATTGCAATTTAAACTCCCGTTTGGCAAAGCACATTACAAACCCATGAACACCACCATTGCCATTAACGGCCATGTGCTAGGTCAATTAATACAGCGCGTTCCTAGTGGCCGATATGTGTTCCCCGTCTCATCAAATTGGCTTAAATACACCACGCCCCTAGGCCAGTTTGGACCGCTAAACAAAGTCACCATGAAGATCAAAGGCATCGGGCCAGGGAACTTTCACATTACCGATCACTGTCAGCTGTACACCCGTCACACCCTCATTCAAGAATGTCTCGCAGCACCCACTGCCCAGGATGCTCAAAGAATTGCTCGCTTAAGTAGCCCCGAAATACGTCACAGCCAGCCCGATTTGGTTCTGAGTAACAACCAATGGGAAATGCCCCGCCAAGTAAAGCCCGGCGATACCGTCAACGCAATCCTTTCCCTGTTTAATGCAGGAGATGTCTCTATCCCCGCTGGCCAGATTAAAGCAAGAGTCGGCCTTGTCAGCGTCGGTCAGGCTGACTATAAACCGCTTGCACCTTTCGAATCTGCATCGGTGACGTTGCCCATTACGCTGCCTTTAAAGTGGGACCCAACGACATCACTGATGGTGGCCGTGATCGCAAATGTTCCCGGCGATTCAATGCCTCAAAACAATCAGCTAGAGCTTCCAGCCTTACGGCCCTATCAACCTTCCGTGTCCGGGCGAAATCGTCCAGCTAAGGTGAGTCCTGCTCTGTTAGGAGATATCGTTGAGACGATTGATCTTTCCGAAAAACCGTTTGAAGTTCCATTGATGCACGCAAGTCCTTGGTATCGTTTTATCGCACCGGACGACGGAACGCTGCAAGTTCAATTAGAAGGCGCGTCACCGGGCTCGGTTTTAAGTATGGACTTATTTGATGATCAGGGCCAACCTTTGGATCGGGCAGCCTCGAAAAAAACGTGGCAATTTAAAGGCCAATATCTCTACCTGCGCGTGGGATTAAAACCGGATAGAAAATTAAATCCCAAAGCCAAAATGATTCTCCAATGGGACTCCGAACAAAAAAACACCTCGACAGGAAAGGGTGCATGAAAAATTTTCTAGGTATCTCAACGTGTTTGTTAGCGTATGCGTTTTTTATGGCCCTCTCTGCAAGTGCGCAGCTACTGCCGCCGCCTAAAGGATTGGCAGGGGATCTATCAGGCAAGTGGAAGTTTGGGAATACCCCTATTGTCATTGAACATAACGGCAATCAAGTGGTCGCTAAATTCGGTGAGATACGCAAAAACGACCTGGGAGTCACCCCCGGCGACATCCTTTTTGAAGCAACCAAGTCAGGGCAAAATCTCACAGGCACATTCGTACTTCGAGCTAAAACAAAAGACGGCAAGTTGTTCCAAACTCGGGGCAAACTAACACTGACTACCAATGTGTATAGCCGACAACTCAAAGGTGAATACGAAAATAAAAAACCCGACCGCATCAAGGGAATATGGACCGATACGACACGTCAACAGCCCATCGAACTTAAACGAGACGATCAAGCAACGCCTCGATTTGTGCAAAAAACCCAAAAGTTGGGCTTGGATCTCAATGGAACGCAAGGCACATTCACGACCGCCCAAACACTCGTTGAGGGACGACCTTACTGGATCGAATTGGCCTTCAAAGAACAACCCGTCGGACGAAGTCGTACCGTCAAAGTCACATGGGCCGGACAAGAAAAGTCCGTCCAAGTCGTCTGGGTCAAAGAGGGCATCTTCCGAACAGCAGAGCCTGTTTTTGTAGAACTAATGCAAGATAAGGTTTATCCGCCAAGTGAGGTTTCTGGTGAGCCCCCCCCGGAAAATAAAGCCGCAAACGTGGGGGCTGCTAAAGGAGTATCCGGGGATACTTCCGGGGGGGGGGGAATTCTCGGGACTTGGCGAACCCGTTACGTCGATATGAATCTCGGCAAAGTTTTGGGCATGGTCAAGGTTTGGGCTGACAGCAGTAAGAACTTGCACGCACAAATCACCTATCAACATCCGCAGACGAGTGAGCCTTATGTCTTAACCAGCAAAATGGTCAAGATTGAATCGTCTCGTATTCGGATGACTTTTGAGGGGCGATCTCCCACTGCGTCACGAATTATCACCGGCCATGATGCAGCCCGCTTTGCAGCTGACGGCCTAGTGATCGAATTAACCCCCGGTGATACCAGTCCCATCGAACTGGACTTTGAAGATACCAAAGCAACAGCAACCTTTGCAGAATCAGATCTTCCAGCGGAACAGTCCATGGCCATGATTTTTCATCCGTCTGGTGAAGCCAATGAAACATCCATGCAAGGTAATTGGGGTGTCCGTTTTGACGATACAACAGGCTTTATAGGACTGCGCCGTGGTGTGATTAATCCCGATGAACCCTTGCTCCAAAAAGGCACCGAAACATGGACTCGCTTAGGCATGCGAATCGATTCGGTCGAAGCTTTAGAGTTTCCCGACTATCAAAGTCTTCACGCCAAACCGCAACCCGGCGCAACGCCAAAAATACTGATTGAACTGTGGCTGCGTCTCACGGGAGAAGACCTTTCGTTTAATCCCACTGATCCGTTGGAGGTTCAATTCCAGGACTCAAAAATTGTTTACCTTGGCGAACATCGCAAAAATGCCAACGTTGAAAATGCTTGGGATATCAAGGTTAAGCTGCTTCACAAAATTGAGCCTGGCAACAAGTCCTTTACCCTTAACCAAACCCCAGGCACATGGGACTTTGACTTTCCAGATGGCCAACCCACCGAGTTCCAGTTTGTTCGGCAAGTTTATGTCGATCAATTTCGCTCTGCCCAAGAAGCCTACCTTGGTGAAATGCTTTATCTCGAAGCTAAATTCAAACACCCCATGCAGTACGACAAACGGCAGGTCAAAATTGAGTACGGCACTGAGGCTCAACGCACGATTGATATGATGCCTTACCAAGGCAACAAGATGATCTTCCGTACGCCTGCATTGCTGCTGCCTGGAATTCTGGAGAACATCGAAGAAGACTTTGGCACACGCCACGGATCAGGTGTCGATGTCCCCACTGACGCGATCAAGCTCGATGATCTTAAAGAGGCGACCACGCTCAAAGCTCGTTTTATTTCCGATCAAGATTCCAAACGTAAATCTCTACAAGCCGTCGTTCAAATCAAAGAACGTGCCGGTACACAGTGGATAAAGGCGATCACCAAAGCATACAAGTGTTACAACGCAGGTAATCTCGATCACCCACGTCGAACAAAATCTCCCAAAGGTTGTGCATTTAGCAACCTGATTATCATGGCAGGTTTTCAGACCCGCAATATCACCATGAATCTGCGTGACCATGCAGCACTGCTGCTCATTCGGGATTTTGCGATTCAGGAACTACAGAAAAAACTCGCTCAAAAAAATCGACCGGACTCGATTAGCCAAATAAAAGACCTGACACAACGCAAAGCTGCTCTGGCCCAACGAGGCAAAGGAGAAATACAGTTTGCCAAGTCCATGGTCAACGCTGCTGAGAAAGGCTTGCGGCATCCGCTATTTGTGATCGATGTTTCCGACCCCAAAGGTTCCGATACACTCAAACTCGCAGATGCATTAGATCGGAA
>JAESSU010000166.1 GCA_016763955.1 Phycisphaeraceae bacterium
AGCGATGCGGCCTTATTCGGCATCGTGCAAGGTGGCATGTATGACGATCTGCGTGAAGAATCTCTTTCTGGATTAAAAGAAATTGGCTTCGACGGTTACGCCATTGGTGGGCTTTCGGTGGGAGAACCTGCTGAAGAACGCATCCGTTTGCTCGACTTTCTCAAGAATAAAATGCCTGATAACAGTGCTCGATACCTAATGGGTGTAGGCAAGCCAGAAGATATTATTGAAGCGGTTTCGCGCGGTATTGATATGTTTGACTGTGTGATTCCGACTCGCAATGCGCGTAATGGTTATTTGTATACAAGTACAGGCGTGTTACGCATTCGTAATCAGAAATACCAGTTCGACCAGCGACCTATTGACGAGCATTGCGATTGCTATACCTGCCAGCATTATTCGCGTGCCTATTTAAAGCATTTGGATAAATGTGGAGAGATGCTGGGGGGGAGGCTCAATACTATTCATAATTTGAGCTACTTTCATCGTTTGATGAGAGAAATGCGTGAGGCCATTGTCAAGGGGGAATTTGCCAAGTTTTACCATGAATTTTATATGGCAAGGCAGACAAGCGAGTCTTCTGTGGCATAATACGCCGCTTCGTATTTAGACAGGCAAGCCCTGAGGGATAAAACCAATGTTTTTTATAAGTGACGCACACGCAGAAGCCGAACAATCCGGTGGTGGGACAGAAATGCTGATAATGATTGGTATATTTTTTGCCATTATGTATTTCATGATTATCCGCCCTCAGCAAAAGCGACAAAAAGAGAGTAAATCATTAATGGAATCGTTAAGCAAAGGCGATGAAGTCGTTACTAGCGGCGGAATGATGGGCAAAATTAAAGGAGTTAGTGATGATGTCGTGCGTATTGAGCTAGCCGAAAATGTTGTTATAAAAGTGCAGAAAAGTGCCATCGGCAGTGTTTTACCTAAAGGCACCCTAAATCAAGATTAAAAATTACCAAGACTAAAGATCAAACATAGGCGCTTAGAAATAAGCATAAAAGTTAAAGCGAGTATCGAGAAAATCACATGTTAAACTACTATCCGTTTTGGAAAAACGCAATGCTGTTATGCATATTGGTCATTGCTGTTATTTACGCATTGCCAAATTTATTTCCAGAAGACCCTTCCATTCAAATTTCTCATGATACTGGTGAGCTGCCAACAAGTTTGCAGGCACAGGTGGAAGCCGTACTAAGTCAGCATGAGCTTGTAAGCAAAGCGATCGAGATAAACGAACCACAGCAGTTACTTATTCGCTTCTCGGATACAGATACCCAGCTAATTGCTGCGGATGAATTGAAGAACGCATTAGATTCAGATCATACTGTTGCACTTAACTTAGCGCCTGTGGTGCCTAATTGGTTGCGTGCTTTGAATGCCAGCCCGATGAGTTTAGGGTTGGATTTGCGTGGCGGTGTGCATTTTTTATTGCAAGTGGATACCAATGCCGCCGTGGTAACAGCACTAGAGCGCTATGAGGGTGAATTTAGAACCGCCTTGCGTGAGAAAAAAATTCGCTATGTGGCTGTTGATCATGATGGAAAATCATTAGCAGTTAAATTTCGTGATCAAGAAAATTATCAAGCAGGACTTGAAGAACTAAAAAATACTTTTCGTGCTGATTTAGACTTTCTCGAAGGAAAAGCTGATAAAGGCTTTCTGCTAAAGATTAATTTTAAAAATACTGCACGCCAAGAATTACAAACCTCTGCTGTTCAGCAAAATATCACCACACTTAGAAAACGAGTAAATGAGTTAGGCGTGGCTGAGCCAGTGATTCAACGACAGGGATTAGATCGCATCGTTGTGCAACTTCCAGGTGTACAAGATACAACTGAAGCGAAAAATATCCTGGGCGCAACTGCGACCTTAGAATTTCGCATGGTGGATGAGCAAGCCGATGCGTTTGCGGCTAAGCAGAGTGGCCAGGTCCCTATCGGAGACAAACTTTATTTTGAGCGTGATGGTAACCCCGTATTACTTAAGCGTAGGCCCAAGTTGGGAGGTGAGTACATTACCGATGCAGCATCGGGTATCGACCAAGACTCAGGAGGGCCTGCGGTATATATTAACTTAGACGGCGAGGGAGCAAGAAAATTTAGAAAGATTACCGGCGAAAATATTAAGCGCTTAATGGCGGTTGTTTTCATTGAAAATAAAACTGAGTATTTCAAAGATGAAAATGGTGAGTTGAAGTCGCGCACCAGAAAAATTGAAGAAGTGATTAATGTTGCACGTATTCAAGATGAGCTCAGTCATCGTTTTCAAATTACGGGTTTAGACTCAACGCGTGAAGCGCGTAATCTTGCTTTGCTATTACGTGCAGGTGCATTAGCGGCACCCATGAGTATTATTGAAGAACGCACTGTCGGCCCAAGCCTGGGCCAGCAAAATATTGATCAAGGGAAACGTTCAGTTATTCTGGGAATGATTTTAGTCATGATGTTTATGGTGATTTACTACCGCGTATTTGGCATTGTTGCGAATATTGCATTGATGGTAAATTTGTTATTAATTGTTGCCATTCTTTCTATGATTCCTGGGGCAACACTGACTTTGCCGGGTATCGCTGGAATTGTATTGACGGTGGGTATGGCGGTAGATGCCAATGTGTTGATATTTGAGCGTATACGCGAAGAACAACGTAATGGAAATTCGCCGCAAGCGAGTATTCACTCAGGATATGCCAAGGCGCTATCTACTATTGCGGATGCAAACATCACCACTTTGATTGCAGCAATAGTGTTATTCACCTTTGGGACCGGGCCTATTAAAGGTTTTGCGGTAACGCTTTCCATAGGCATTATGTGTTCAATGCTGACCGCTATTATGGGTACGCGTGCGATCATTAATTTAATTTACGGAAACAAAAAGGCGCCTTCGTTGGCGATATAAAGAATATGCAATTACTTAAACAGTCATTAAATATCGACTTTCTTGGTAGGAGAAATATTACCTGGATTGTGTCTGCAATATTAATCGTTATCTCAATTAGTTCCTTGAGTATGCGTGGGTTAAATCTGGGCATTGATTTCACTGGCGGAACATTAGTCGAAGTCGGTTATAAACAATCTGCCGAATTAGGTTCTATCCGAGCAGCATTAGATGCTGCATCATTTGAAGATGCTGTTGTTCAACAATTTGGCACAGCCAAGGACGTGCTCATTCGATTGCCAGCTGAGGATAGTGTTGATGCCGCAGAGTTGAGTAATCAAGTATTAAACGCTTTGCAGTCAACAGGTGAACTTTCTATGCGTCGCGTAGAGTTTGTGGGTCCGCAAGTAGGTGAAGAATTAAGAGATGACGGTGGTCTAGCGGTTTTATATGCGTTATTCGGGATTTTGATCTACGTGGCGCTACGCTTTGAGTATCGATTCTCTTTGGGATCTGTCGCGGCGTTAATCCATGACGTCATTATTACTGTCGGATTTTTCTCGGTCACCCAAGCGTCATTTGATTTGACCGTGCTCGCGGCGGTGTTAGCGGTCATTGGTTATAGCTTGAACGATACCATTGTTGTATTCGATCGCATTCGCGAAAATTTTCGGCGTATGCGTAAAGCCACACCACTTGAAGTCATTAATGGATCAATCAATCAAACTTTGACGCGAACTTTAGTGACGTCTTTGACGACTTTGCTTGTATTGCTTGCGCTTTTCTTTGTTGGCGGTGAAGTAATTCACTCGTTTGCGTTGGCGTTGATAGTGGGTGTGATAGTCGGAACTTATTCTTCTATCTACATCGCAAGTTCGATGTTGATGGTCTTGAATGTGACCTCTGAAGATTTAATTCAAGAAGAGAAAGACACCGCTGAGCTGGATGAGATGCCTTAATTTTTAATACACAAGATTAAGGCGCGAGTTGCTACACAGGTTTGCTAGCAGTATTTAGTGTAGTAATGAGGTTTTTGTAAAGCTGATTGTTAGCGGCCACGATATTGCCTGTTTCCATATAGCTATGTCCGCCCTCCATGTCACTGACTAATCCACCTGCTTCTTGAATCATTAATACACCTGCGGCGATGTCCCAAGTGTTGAGCCCATACTCCCAAAATCCATCGAATCGTCCTGCGGCGACATAAGCGAGATCAAGCGCGGCTGAGCCAGCGTGTCGAATGCCGGATGTTTGCTGCAGTAATGCGCGCAGTGTTGCGAGATAAGTATCTAATTCTTGATCGTCACGGTATGGAAGGCCAGTGCCTATTAAACTGCCGGCAAGATCGCGCTGTTTGCTGACGCG
>JAESSU010000167.1 GCA_016763955.1 Phycisphaeraceae bacterium
AATTATAACGGCTTTAAAATTTCCGCAGCATTGGCAAAACCCGTTGGAGGAACCACCGGACTTACCGAAATTCTGACCATTGCCCAAACTGCTGGCCCGCTAGGTTCCAAAGAAGTGACCGGCAGCTACAACGAACAGGACATCTGGGATGTGTACCGTAAACACATTCTCAAATTTCTAACAATCCCAGCTAAGCCCATCAAAGTCTTCATCGACGGTTCCAATGGTATGGCAGGCAAGCTGATCCCCAAAGTATTTACCGGTGTCAAAAATCTGGAAATTGTCGATGTGAACTTCGAAATCACAGGCAGCTTTGTCCACGAACCCAATCCACTTGTCGCAGAAAATATGATCCCCACCCAACAAGGTGTCGTGGCAAATAAAGCTCACTTTGGTGCTTGCTTTGACGGTGATGCAGACCGCTGCATGGTGACTGATGAACTGGGGAACATTATTGGCTGTGATATCCTCACCGCATTACTTAGTGGCCACTTTTTGGCTCAAGCACCCGGTGCGACAGTGATCTATGACCTGCGATCAAGCAAAGTGGTCGAAGAAACCATTATTGCAGCCAATGCTAAACCCCAAAAAGGTCGCGTCGGTCACGTCTTTATGAAACAAAGTCTCCGCGAAACCAATGGCATATTCGGGGGCGAACTATCCGGTCACTTCTACTTCCGTGATAATTACTATGCAGACTCAGGTGCGATTGCATTTGCAGCAATCGTTAGTGTCCTAGGGCAGACCGACACGCCACTAAGCGAGCTGATTGCTCCGTTTAAAAAATATCCTCAGTCCGGCGAAATCAACTTCCGCACAGCAGACAAAGACGCGGTACTTGCGGGTCTTAAAAAAGAGTACGGCTCACGCGGTATTTTTGAGCAGCTCGATGGTGTTTCGTTTGATCTTTGGGATGGCGAAGGTTTTTGGTTTAATGTCCGTGCGAGCAATACCGAGCCGCTACTGCGTCTAAATGCTGAAGCCAAAGACCAAGAAACTTTGGACACACTGCTTTCAGTATTGATGCCCAAGTTAGGCGAAGTTGCTGAAGGTCATTAATCTGGCAAGGTTCGATTGGGCTTGCGAAATTTACAAATTTAATTGATAAAAAAAGGCACTGGTTAAATCGCTGGTGTCTTTTTTTTGGAAACTCATATTTAACCAAGGAAAACACAGAAGACACGGAAATGAACGATAGAATCAGTGGCCTTTGGATTGTTGCTTTAGGGGAAAATCTTAAACACAATTCCTCAAACTGGATCATTCTGGTTCTCCAATAATCTTTTTTTCTTTTCCGTGCTTCCGGGGGTTGCGTGGTAAAAAATCTGAGTCGTTTATTTTGAAAGGTGTGTTCATTGGAAATGGTTTACTTGATGCCGATGCTTGCGGAGATTTCATCGATGCCGGTGAACTGGGGGATTATTGCGATCATTGGACTGATTGCGGGCTTACTTGGAGGCATGCTGGGTGTGGGGGGGAGCATTGTGATGATCCCGGCACTAAGTTGGGTGTTTGGTTATGACCAGCATTTGTATCAAGCGGCTGCGATGGTGGCTAATGTCGCAGTGAGTTTGCCTGCTGCTAGGAGACATCATCAGGCGGGGGCGGTGCATTGGAAGATCGTGCGTTACATGATCCCTGCTGCGGTTATGTTTGCGTTTGCAGGTGTTTTTGTGAGCAATTTACCCCTGTTTTCAGGACACAATGGCAGCCTTTGGTTAGGTCGTGTGCTGGCTGCTTTTCTGATTTACGTGGTTTGTTTGAATCTGTGGAAAATAGGGCAAAAGAGCAAAGATTTTACGCTCGAAGAATCTCGTGATTCATTGCCTGTGAGTGGCGTGTTGGGCGCGATGATGGGGTTTGTCGCAGGCTTGCTTGGTATTGGCGGCGGGGCGCTTGCGGTCCCGATGCAACAGGTGATGCTCAAATTACCGTTGCGTGTTTGTATTGCCAATAGTTCAACGGTGATTGTGGTCAGCGCAGCGTTGGGTTCTATTTACAAAATAGCCAGTCTCCCGGGACATGGGCATACCTGGATGACAGGTTTGCTCGTGGGCTTGATGCTGGTCCCCGGTGCGTTTTTGGGGGGGCGTTTGGGGGCTGTGTTGACACATCGATTGCCCTTGTCTGCGGTGCGTATTTCATTTGTCGCGTTGATGCTTGTTGCTGCGTGGAAGATGGCTGCGTTAGGGCAGTGATGTGGGGGGGGCGTGTATTGGGATGTCGCAGGGGTTCTCACGGGGGCTAAAGTCCGCGCGCTTTATTTTTGACATGACGAATTTTGTGGGGTGCAATTTGAGACCCATTTAAAGCCCGGGAGCTTTAGATCCCGGGGTTGCCTGTAATCATCGCATTAAATTTGCGCATAAAAAAGGCACGACCACATGTCTGTAATCGAACCTTGAGGGGGTGGCAAACATTTGTTGACCCTTACGCCAGTGCGGCGGTTGTCGTTAATTCATGTCGGCGTAGCTGGCTTCGCAGCTTAGCCATAATCATCGTGTGCATCTGACAGACGCGAGATTCGCTGATGTCGAAGGTCATACTGATTTCCTTCATCGTCATCCCTTCGTAGTAGTACAGAAGCACGATGAGTCGTTCGATACGTGTGAGGTCTTCTAAAATCAGATCACGTAGTTCCAACTTCTGAGCGATGACGGACGGTTGGCTGTAACTGTTGTCAGCCATGGTGTGGCTTGCACAAAATTCCCGGTCAGAAGATTCGTTGTTATCAGTGATCTGTTGTTGTAGTGAGACGATACAGGCCAAAGATGCGTCCCGTGTGATCTTGCGGTATTCCTTGCGGTCTACATTCATCGTTTGGCAAAGGTCATCGTCGTTGGGGGCATAACCCCTTTGCCCCAACCACGAGGACTTTGCCTGTTCCAGCCGTGTGTTCCGTGTCCGGATCAATCTGGGCAGCCAATCCTGGCTTCGTAATTCATCGAGCATCGCTCCACGAATTCGATGGCTTGAAAAAGTTTCGAACTTAATACCTCGGTCAAAATCGTATGCGTCTAGTGCATCCATTAGACCAAAGACACCGGCTGTGATGAGTTCATCAGCGTTGGTGCGTTTGTGGGTCTTCAATGAGACGCGCTGGGCGTGGTACGTTACCAGTGGCATGTAGTTTTCTACTAACCTGTTTCTTAAGGCCACATCAGTGGGATGCAGTTTGTACTGAATCCAAGTGGCTTGAATTGATACCGGCGACTTAAGACCCTGCCGGTTCTGGGATTCCCCTGATCGATACACCATTGCTTTCTCCCTGAAAAAAGGCTGCTTCTCCGTATCCGCCCCAACAAAACTTGTAGATTTCCCCTACAAAAATCTACAAGGCGTTACACTTGTCCTATGTTGTTATTCAATCGTTGAATGACAACTAGTCGCTCACAGCTCTTTTCCTAGCAAACGAAATATCTGATGATTACAAATCAAACATTGAACACCACCATGTTCTGTTTATTTGATTCTTCTATACCAGTCGTCAATGAACTTGTCCGAATGCTATTGTACGTGACGACTTTTTTAAGCCTCCAAAACGTTTTTAACGCGGTCAAAATCATACCCGAGGGGTATAAGTCAGTGTGTTCGCTAGCAAACTGCGATTTACCGACTGTCGACTTTGAGGGTTTAAGCTAAATGACCAAACACGATGTCAGGCGGGAGTGCCGGTCATTTTTTTTAGCTGATCCTCAGGCCAACCTTTGCGGTTGTCCCTCTTCCAAGGAGCGATAACTGCAACATGCGTGCCAAACCAAAACAAGGCTTATCGTGTCTAAAGATTAGAAGCGTTCGGCAATATTCCAGATGCCGTCTGTGCCGACTCGGTGACTTTACCGAAAGTGATGCCCAATGGAGACTTCTTTAATATAGAGGTCTTCACCCATGTCTTGATCCTCATTGCTCTTGGCTATCACTTCACATAAAATAAAGGCAATGGATCAACCCGACACATCCCACACGCACTCGCCTCAAAGCTCTGAGCATAGGGTTGATCGATCTGCGTGGGTCGTGACCACATTACAGGTGAGTCAGACGAAAAAGCCTATTGGTTAAATAGGACCCCGCAACAACGACTAGAAGCCCTCGAACTCAACAGGCGTACTGTCTATGGATATGGTGATCAAGAAGCTTCCCAACGACTTCAAAGAATTTTTGAAATTACTGAGCGTTGAAGAAGTAGAATATTTACTTGTAGGGGGTTACGCAGTGGGCTATCACGGCTATCCCCGTGCCACTTCCGATATGGATATCTGGATTGCAATGAGTGATCGTAACGCGATCAAGACCACCAAAGTTTTGGCTGACTTCGGATTCCAAGCTCCTAACCTCAATAAAGAACTTTTTTTACGCACCGAATGTCTCGTACGAATGGGAACCCCTCCGTTTCGCATTGAGATTCTCACCGATATTGATGGCGTTGAATTTGATAGTTGCTATAAAAATGCGTGTTTTGTAACCATCGACCAGATCGATGTGCCCATTATTAGTCTTGCAGACTTAAAGCAAAACAAGCTTGCTAGCGGTCGTCATAAAGACCTCGATGATCTAGAGAATCTTCCTTAAACGATCGAACACAAATAAATGCGTCGTTGTCCCGGGGGCATGAATGTTGTTTAACTGATGCTTACAGTGGGCAGTGAGAAGAAGAAGGTGCTGCCTTTGCCGGCTTGTGATTCAAGCCAGACGCGGCCTTCGTGGGCGTTGACGATTTCCTTGACAATCGATAGTCCTAGGCCGCTGCCTTGGAGCTTGTGCTGATCACTGACGGTGGCTTGATAGAACTTGTCAAAGAGAAAAGCTTGATCCTGTTTGGGAACACCCGGGCCATCGTCTTTAACCCAGATAACGACACTTGAGCCTTGCTGACGAGCACCAATGGCAATCGCTTTTTTCTGAGGCGTGAATTTGACCGCGTTAGATAGCAGATTCGTGAGAATTTGATGAATACGGTCACGATCCGCATAGACTGATGGCAGGCCTTGTGGGATTTGGATAGACCATTTAAAGCTGCCTGCGGTTTGTTTGAATTGCAGGGTGACCTGCTCAATGAGTGGAGCAAGTTGTAAATGCGTAAAGTCATATGACTGGCTACATGCTTCCATTCTGCGAATATCTAGAAAGTCATTAATGAGCTTGTTAAGACGGTGTGTTTCGTCGTGAATGATTTTCAGGAAACGGTTTTGTTTGTCCTTGGGAAAATCTCGACTGAGCAGTAATTCCGCATACCCACGCAGGCTTGTCAGAGGTGTGCGTAATTCGTGACTCACGGTTGCCACGAGTTCGTCCCTCATGCGGTCGACTTCTTTACGTTGGGTAATGTCCCGTTGGACGGTTGCCATGCATAAGGGGTCTCCCGTGCGTGGATGCTTCACGACAAAGGCATTGATATGAACGTCAATGCCTTTGTGCGTACTGCGATGCCTCACCGCTCCTTCACCGTCCCAGTGTCCAATTTCTGCAATGGCAGGCATGGTGATGTTTTGGAAAGTAGACCATGTCCCCGGACTGTAAATGTCCGAAAGGTGCAGGGTATCGACCGGCTGGCTGTGGGTGAGTCCAAGGAGTTCACGGCCGGCATTATTGATGAATTGAACCATCCCGGCATGGGATGCCATGATGATCAGATCATTGGAGGTTTGCACCAGTGAGACAAATTTTTGCTGCTGTTCTTCTGCGATTTTACGATCGGTGATGTCACGGAGAATCGCACGCGCAGCAGGTGGTCGCCCAGGCTCAGAGAGCAGGCTAAGGTTTCCTTCGACGGTGACGGTTTTGCCTTCACGGGTAAAAAACTCTGTTTCGACGCGCACGAGATTCTCGCCGGAGAACACGCGACGTAATAATTCGGTCCAACGTGTGCGACAGTTAGGCGGGACCACATCAAAGACGGACAAGCGTTGTACTTCACTATGGACATACCCCATTGCTTGCCGCCAAGCACGGTTGACGAAACGAATTTCCCCTTCACGTGAGATAATCTGAATCAAGTCGTTGGATCGTTCAAACAGGTCGCGGTATCTCTCCTCACCGCCTCGTGCTTGATCTTCTGCTTGACGGCGTTGATTGATCTCGCGTTCAAGTTGGTCGATGGTACTTTGCAATTCAATAGATCGGGCATCGACCTGATGTTGAAGTTGTTTTCGAGCTTGCTCGTGTTGCTTGATACGACGTTGCTGAATGTCATGGCGAACCACGGCAGCGGTGAGTTCAGAGGCCACCTCCAGAATATGTAATTCATGAGAGGTGGGGTGTGCGTCAATTTGGTGGAGGATGGCAAAGGTTCCCACCATGCAGCCAGGCTCCGTGGAGATAGGCGTGGACCAGCAGGCCCGCGTGCCATGTCTTTGAGCGATGGCTTCGACATCCATGGCTTTGCCGACTTGCAGACTGTCGAGTGACTGGGCCAAGGTCGGGACAAGGCTCGGCCCCGCTGCCAGTCGAATACGATGAGTCTGGGGCTCAAAGAGCATAATAGCGCATTGGCCATCAGTGAGTAATTTTTCAACCTGCAAGCAGATTTGTTCTAGGCAGGGGCGTAATGCCAGATTGCGTCCTACGAGTCGATAACCTTCAACTTGGAAAAGAGCTAATTGCATTTGCCGGAGTCGTTGGATACCGCATTGGATTATCTCTGTGACTGCCGTCAGGAAATTGCGGTCTGCCATGGAGAAGGGGCGTGGTTCTGGATCGTTGAGCATTAGCACACCAAAGGCTCGGTCGGACATAGGAATTGGGATCACGGCACTGGCGCGTTGAGCATGTTCAACGAGTAAATCCGGAGCTGCAAAGTAAGTTTCTTTTTCAAAGTCGCTAACGAATGAGGGTTCAGATGATTGCAAGCAACTTAGTGCCTGTGTTTCAGGCGACATGCAAAGTGTCGCATGACCGACGCGTTGGCTGTCCCATCCGTAGCCTGCTCGGAGTGTCAAGGTTTTTTCATCGCAGCGCATTTCAAAGGCACCGGCTCGCTGGCATTGCAATGTTTTGGCAGTGAGCTCCACAGTCCGGCTTAGCAACTCAGCAATGGACTGTGCGTTAAGTACAATTTCACTTACAGCTACGAGTGCTTTTTGATGATCCGGCTGCACCATGTGAGCGGTTTTTGCCAGGGTTTGTTGGATGCTTAGTGTCGCCAAAGTACTTCTCTCTAAGTGATTTTGACACATGCTCAACGGTCTTGAGGATTGATTTATAAGATCACATCAATGGAAGGTTGAGTTGTAGATTCCCGTAATCTTTTTGATAGGTTGAGTCAGAACTGCCAGGAACGTCAGGTAAATTATTGCTGTTTTGAAGACAATTCAGCGGATGTATTTTGTTGACGCAATCAAGGCCATAGTAATTATTGTGGCCCTGACGCTCCTGGTGATTCTGACTCGGTGTGTGAGATCGGAAATTTTTACATTAAATTAAGTGCGTTACATTTTGGTTGTTTGGCTAACTCGGCACAATTGCCGAATTATCGGAAGTAGGATCGGGAAAATCACGGATTCTTGGGTTTTGTGATTTTGTACTTTTTGATCCTGTATCGCAGGTTATCCCAACTGATACCTAGCGTCCGTGCAGCAGCTGCTTTATTCCAGTTCGCATGCTGTAATGCAACCTCAATTGTGTTCCTTTCTTGCTGTGCAAGGACTGAATTCGTGCCTGTGGTACTCAAAGGCCCATGGGGTTGCTTTGAATCTTGTGTGTTGGTGATGGTGTTATCTGCAAAATCCGGGCCAAGCGTGTCAGGTTCGACGATTCCGTCATCACATAGCAGGGCACTTCGTTCTAGGACATTGCGTAATTCTCGAATATTGCCCGGCCAGTCGTACTGGCATAGCGAGAGCATCGCTGCGGCGGAAAGGGTGATCGGATCGTTTTGAGAGAATATTGATTGGCGTTGTGTTAGAAAATGCTCTGCTAGCAGGGGGATATCTTCTTGCCTAAGGCGCAGCGGGGGCAATTCAATGGGGAACACGTTGAGTCGGTACATCAAATCTGCTCGGAAGCGTCCTTGGGTGACTTCGTGTTTTAGATTACGATTGGTCGCCGCAATAATGCGGACATCAGCTTGGAATTCAATGCCGCTGCCGACTTTTCGGAATGTTCGTTCTTCGAGTACACGTAGAAGTTTGACTTGCAAAGGTAAGGGCATTTCGCCAATTTCATCGAGCATTAATGTGCCAGAATTAGCGAGTTCCACGAGTCCCATTTTGTCTGTGTCTGCTCCGGTGAAGGCTCCTTTGACGTGGCCAAAGAGTTCGGATTCCATCAGTGATTCAGGTAATGCCCCGCAGTTGACTGCGATAAAGGGTTTTTGATGTCGCGGTGAGTGTTGATGGATATAGCGTGCGGTGAGTTCCTTGCCGGTTCCCGTTTCGCCGGTGATGAGCACGGTAGCCATGGACGGGGCGACACGTTGGCAGAGTTTTAGGATTTTCGTAACAGGCAGAGATTGGCCAATGACATTAACCGGCTGGGTTTCGTGTGTGTGTTTATGATTTTGAGCTTTTGAGTTTTTCTCTAGGCTTTTAAGCTGCTGATTGGTTTGGTCTAATTGTGTTTTAACTGCTTGAAGCTCATCGTCTTTACGCTGCTGGTCATCGACTAACCGTCGAAAATCACGAGCATAGAGAACCAATTGAGAATTGAGCAACTGCAGGTGTTGAGCCATCTGCTGATTAAGGGCAACCTCATCGCTAGCTAAGTGAGACGCATCGATATTCTGGGAGACAGAATTTTGCGATGGCGAGATAAATTTTAGAGGCTCGGGGGCTTCACTCATAGGCTTGGCTGTTTTTGGAGGTTATCCGTTAAGGCTTCTTCGACGCGGTCAAGTAGTTCCATCGGGCTAAAGGGTTTGACGAGGTAGGTGTTAACGCCTGCTTCACGTCCTTGTTGCAGGTCTGCTGGCTGACTCTTACAGGTGAGCATAATAATGGGAATATGGGCGGTCTTACGTTCTGAGCGAAGCTTGGCAGCGACATCAATCCCGTGCAAGCCGGGCATAAGCCAGTCGAGAATAATCAAATCCGGCACATGTTTGCGAGCTTGTTCAAGAACCTTGGGGCCGGTGCAAGCTTCAATCATCTGCCGGTTTGGATCCTCGAGCGTGGTTTGCACCAGCAAGCGGATGTTCGGTTCGTCATCAGCAATTAAAATTTTCTTCACGCATGAATTCCAGTACGAATGAGGTTCGAATCGACTTTACAATAAATGAGACGGGCAAGTTTTCCTGTATCTGCCAAGACCTATAAGAGAGCATTATTCTACAGCCTAAAGTCTTTTTTGTCCCCTATAAAGAGGTTGGCGTTTCGTGCACGTGGGTCACGTGTCGGCTAATGGATGGATTAGTTCGGATATGATTTCATAAGAAATAGCAACCGACACGTGACCATCATGCACGTTACGCCCGGAAATTTATTGGTTTTTCGAATCAAAATGTTGGCTTCAAGTTGACATAATTGCCCGGTTGGGTGACAAGGTCAGTCGACATCCTTTGACTTACCAAGGCACAGGGCAGGTGGGTGACTAGCGGTACTTTTACGATTGCCAGTCCATTGAGTAGCTTTAACGTAATCCTAGGTCCAATTTAAGTCAAGGAAAAACATTATTTTTTGAACTTAATGGGGCCCAAGTCACTGACAGACGCGGGGGGGCTTGCGAGATCACCTTGGTTAGTGACCCTGTTCGATTGTTTGTGTCTGCGGCCTGCCTAGTTATTGTTTGTCGGTCGTCAATGCGTTTTTAATACAGACAAAATGATGTCCGATGGGCATATAATGTATCTTCAATGGAGCTGATCCTGTACGATATCGATTAATGCTAACGGGTTCTTGTTTTACTAAAGAAGAGAGACCAATTTGGCCAAGGGATTTGCGGCAACAACACCACTTAACGCAATTGAACCCTACGACCGCGTTTTTGAAATAGACGACGGCAGCGGGCAGATTCGTCATTTCCCTCTCATCGGGCAAACGATCACCGCCGGTCGTATCGCGGAAGTGGATATTCAACTCAATAATACGAGTGTTTCACGTAAACATGCAGAGTTTTATTGTGACCGTTGGGGACGCTGGTGGGTTCGAGATTTAGGCTCTAGTAACGGCACGCATGTCAACGGGTTTTTAACGACTCAGCGGATGCTCGAATTAGCCGACTGTGTCGAACTAGGCCAGTGCAAGCTGACTTTGACGATGCCTGATCCGTCGATGGAACCTTGCGGGGGGACTTCTATTGCAGGCCAAGTTGTTGAAGTTCATTCATCACCTGATTCTGTTTCAGGATTGAGCATCTTACGCCAGTCTCTAGCAGGATCGGCACGCATCTCTGCAATGCATTTAAATCAACTCATGGAAATGAGCCAGACGTTACATCGCACGGAACAGCAGCGAGAACGCTTGAGACTACTTTGTGAATTAATGGTTAGTGAGCATTTTTCCGCAGACATCGCCGTCGTGCTGATGATCAATAAGAAGGAAGCTGGCTCGCCACAAACCTTGTGTGTCCCACAGGTGCGCACGGGCTGCGTTGCTCAATCTTTATATATCACCGATGCATTACTCGACGCGTGTAAAACTTGCACTGAACCGACGCTTGTTAAACCCTCCCAGCCGCAGGGAGCTGCTGCTACTGATACGCGATTGGCCGCCATGGCATGTCCGATTCGTAATGATGAGGATGTGTTGGTGTTGCTGTATTTAATGGTGCGTCAGAATTTCGCCAATGAAGAATGGTTGACGCTCGCGTCATTGGCTTCAGAGCATTTTAAGCAAGCTGAGTCTTCATGGGTCAACCGCAAACTTGCTAAGGTTAACGCACTTGTTGAAGTTGATCTTGAACGTGCTCGTGACATTCAAATGCGTTTAGTTCCAAGCGGCATTAAAATTCCTGACTTGGATGTCGCAATCGGCTTTAAACCTTGCCGTTGGGTGGGGGGAGATTATGTCGATGTGCTTAGGCTTTCAACGGGTAATGTGTTGCTCGTCGTTGCGGACGTTTGTGGCAAAGGTTTGCCCGCATCATTGGTTTCATCTAGTTTGCATACCATGGTTCATACGGTGACCGCAGCGGGCGCGGATATGGTCAACATGACGTGTTTGCTTAATCGCCATTTGGTCACATATCTGCCCACGAACCGGTTTGTTACTGCGATACTCATCGAGTTAAATCTTAAGACAGGGCAACTGCAATTTATCAATGCAGGACATCCCTCGCCACTGATTTTGGATGCTGCGGGCAACAAACGCGATTTGAAATTAGGAGGGTATGAGCCTTTAGGGATACGTGATGTGGCGTATCAGGCATCGGATGATATTCTCGCATCGGGGGAACTGCTTGCCATGTTCACCGATGGTCTGACCGAACTCAAAGACCGCTCAGGTAAAATGCTCACTTGCGTTAGGCTTGGTGATCACCTTTCGCAAATCGCAACTAATTGTAAAGAGCAACCTGTCGATGCTGCTGCGGAGCAGTTGAATCAAATCCTAGACGCTTATACCGGCAACCGACTCCAAAGCGATGACCGCACCTTCTTGATGGCACGCCGTTAAAAATTCGGTTTCCTAGTGGTTTTATAGACTCCAACAATACAATCAGCAACACATCAAAAAATAGCTGCGACACAATCTGTCGCTGATGCATCGCAAGATGCAATACGTGATGTTTTAGCTGCAACAAATCATTAGAGATGGATGTTCACACCTTCTGCTTTGACCTTTTGGATTAGCAGCTTGGCTTCGTCGAGCGTGGCGTTAAGGCGGTTGACGGCATCGTTGAGATTGTTGTAAAGCTGAGCATCATTGAGGAGCTTACCAACGGTTCCTTCACCTTGACTGGCTTTGTCTAGGGTGAGTTTGGCAGAGCGGATGGCTGCACTCATATCATCTACAACTGAAAATATTTTTTTGGAGATTAGGTCTGCACGCTCTTGGGTCTTGGTTGCGGTTTGTTCCCAAGCTGCGGCAGTGTCGGTGGTCTGCTGAACCATTTTCTGGATATCTGTTTTGAGTTGCTTATCACCAATGAGGCTGTTGATATGATCGATGGTGGTTTTAAGTTCTGCCATTCGTTCGTCAGCACGTGCCATGAGTGTGTTGATGTTGGCGGGGGCTTTGCCTTGGTCTACATCCGCTAAGGTGCGTGGGGCAGTGAGCTGGTTGATGTTGATTCCGACTTGTGTCCATTGTTTGGAGAGTGTGGAAAAATCTTCGGTGACCTGTGTGAGTTTTGAGATGGCAGGATCCAAATAGCCTTGCATGGTGTTAGTGAGGTTTGCGAGTATATTGGTCAGTTCGCCATGGAGTTTTCCTGAGCCATCTTTAGTCAGAAAAACGGTCATTTGTTGATCGGTGAGTTTGTCGGTCGTGAAGGATAGAGCTGGACTGCCCCCTAGGATTTTTCCTGCGATTGTGACATGAACATCTTTGGGGATATTGAATTTGTTACGGATTTGTGCGGTCATGGTGACCCCGCGATTGGGTGGAGTTTGCAGATCAATATTAGTGAGTCTGCCGATATCCACGCCATCAAGGATCACACGTGAGGAAGAATTAAGTCCACCTGCCTGGATGAATTTGATTTTGACGATGTAGCCGGGCTCTAGGAACTTGGGGATGTATCCGAAGATAAACATCAGCATTCCTACACCAGCTACGCCGCCAATGGCAGTTAATCCAACGAAGATGTCACGGGTGCGGTGGCTCATTTGCGTCTCGACTCAATTAGGCAAAAAAAATACAGTTTGTGATTCAATCAAAGCCGTTGCGGATCAATGCCAGATCATCTTCATTAGCCTGCCCGTGGATGAATTGTTGAACAAACTTATCCGGGGAGTTGAGGAATTTGTCTGGTGTATCGTCCGCGACAACGTGACCATCGTAAAGCATGATCATGCGGTCGGCAATTTTTCGGGCGCTAGTCATATCATGCGTCACCACAATGCTGGTGATCCCTAGTCGTTTGCCAAGGCTAAGGATCAGCTCGTTGATCAGGTCTGATCGGATGGGGTCTAGTCCCGTGGTGGGTTCATCATACAAAACGACTTTGGGTTCAAGAACAATCGCGCGGGCTAGTGCAACGCGTTTTTTCTGACCGCCTGAGAGATCAATGGGCATTTTGTTCTCAAAGCCTTCTAAACCGACAGCTTTGAGTACTTGGGCGCAGCGTTTGTGTTGATCTTCTTTGGCCATGCGTGTGTGTTCAACAAGTGGGAAGCAGATGTTGCCCCGGACATTCATCGAATCAAAGAGGGCGCCCATTTGAAAGAGAAACCCAAATTGTTTGCGGGGTTGGACCAGTTCATGGCTGGACATTTCATCGATGCGTTGGCCTTGGAACCAAACTTCGCCTGCATCGGGTTTGAGCAAGCCGACGATGTGTTTGAGTAGGACACTTTTACCTGTCCCACTTGGGCCGAGGATGACGGTGGTTTGGCCGGGCATAAAATCTAGCGAGACGTGATCTAGGACGGTCAGTTTGCCGAAGGCTTTACAAACATCGACCAGCCGGATGATCGGTTCAGTGCTCGTAGTGCTTTTATCCAAGCTTGATATATCCCTTGTCAATAAACTTGACTTGTTGTTTGTGTACGCGGATAAAATTAGACCTGTTGGGTATAAAAATCTTTAATAACGTCGCAAACTTCGTCAATTTCAGCTTCAGTGAGTAGCGGATGCACGGGTAAGCTAAGAACCTGCTTTGCAGCTTTTTCACTGTGGGGCAGTGTGCCTTGGCTTTGATTTAAATACGCGAAGCATTCTTGCAAATGCAGGGGGGTTGGATAGAACACGCCAAAACCGATTTGGTTTGCTTTAAGATGAGCAACCAATCCGTCGCGTTGTTCCTGAGCCACGCGAATGGTGTATTGATGATACACATGGGTATAACCTTCGGGGGGCAGTGGCAAGTTAATCGGAAGGTCTGCGAGTTTTTGAGCATATAACGCAGCGTTAGATCGACGGGCCGCGTTGTATGTCGGTAGATACGGGAGCTTAATATTTAACAAAGCAGAATGCAGAGCATCAATACGGAAGTTCCCGCCGATGAACTTATGCTGATACTGACTGGTCTGACCGTGGAGCCTTAGTGACAGTAGTTTTTCTGCGAGTTTATCATCGTTGGTTAGGCAAGCGCCCGCATCACCGCATGCTGAAAGATTTTTAGTTGGGTAAAAGCTTAAGCAACCAATGTCTCCCATTGAGCCAATCTGCTTGTCACCGATACGCGCACCAACAGATTGGGCATTGTCTTCAACCACATGCAGTCCATGTTTTTGAGCGATGGCATTAATCGCGTGCATGTCCGCGGGCAAGCCGAAGATGTGCACGGGTATGATGGCTTTGGTGTTAGGCGTGATCGCAGCTTCAATTTGATTCGGGTCGATATTCATCGTCACCGGGTCAATGTCAACGAAGACGGGCGTTGCCCCCACACGGGCAATACTGCCGCCGGTAGCAAAGAACGTAAAGGGGCTGGTAATGACTTGGTCGCCTGCTTTGATGTCCAACGCCATTAAAGACATGATCAGCGCATCGGTGCCGCTGGAGACGCCGATGGCATGTTTACATTCACATGCCTTAGCTAAGTCGGCTTCAAAGTCCGAGGTGTACTTGCCTAACACAAACTGACTTGTGGCTAGGATGTTATTAAATGTTTCGCGCATCTGGTTAGCCAGAGGCTCGTGCAGGGCAGATAGATCAAGAATTGAAACAGCCATATAATTAATTCCAGACAAAGTGATGCAAAGTTCACTAGTGTATGATCAATAGACTCTGTAGACAATCTGCGACCCCCCGGGAAGTTTTTTTTTAAGACCCCCAGATTTTTTAAGACAGGTTTAAAATAATGACAAGCAGTTTTATTTAATTGCGAGCTGAGGGTGTCCGATCAAACCCCAAAATTTGTTCTCTGCGTGTTTTTTGCAGATTTTTTGTAAAAGAGATTGCTTCATGTCAGTGACATCCAAGCTCTCATTAAAAGGCTGTATTTTTTATCAGTCTTCACGGATACGACGTTAAACGGTAAAATAAATTTTGTATTCAGTATTTTTAGCCCCATTGTTTTGGGGCAAGGGATACCTATCGGGTATCATTTTGTCCGCGTTGAAAACGCTTTGGAGACTGGGACAATATGCCGCGTAAGCAAGTAACAGAACAAGGTTGTTGACGATTGGTATAGATTTTATGGGGCAGTTAAAGTCCAAAAAATGTGCTAGTTGTCAGTCTGTGTTACCCAGCCACGGGCCGGATGATGATGTTGTATTGAATTTTTGCCCGTTTTGTGGCTTTCGGTTGGCAGAGCCTAAAATTCAAACACCTGTTAAACCTGAAAATCATATTCAGCAGCTTAAACAAACCGATGGCGGGTATCTCCTAGCATTCGATGATGATGTTCAAGGTGAGACCCAAGAGGACTTAGCAAGTGATGGGGGCATCAAACCACCCCAAGAGACTCCCAAGCGGTCTCCTCAACCCCCCAGTTCATCACAAACCGATTCGCCTGCTGTTTTACCACCCTTACCTGACTCGATACAAGATAATGATAATGCAGATTTACTGGTATTGGATTTGGATTTGGTACGGTCAGAGGAAGACGCACAATCGCCGCCCCCGGAACTTCATGAGAAACCTTCTAAGCTTAAACATGCTCCAGAATCATCATTTTCAAAGACGCGTTTTATTCCAAGCGATGACAGTAACGTCTTGCCGATGCCCGGTGAGGTGAAGACACCCAAAGCCGAGCCTGTTGCGAAAGATATTCCAACAGCGAACCTTTCTAACGACACACTCGCGGGGCTTGAGGACGAGGAAGATCAACTTGACCTTGCGATGGCAGAGGAAGTTGTTGATTTGACTGCGGACTCGGTTGACGATGATTTGGATGATGCATCAGGCGGTCTAGTGGTGACTGATGCGGCGGATGATGACACGTTTGACCTAGATTACAAGATCAAACCCGAAGAGACCGCTCCGATTGTCGGTTTGAATATGCTTCAGCAGCAAGTGGGGCGGCTAAGTTCTTGGGACCGCGTGCCAGTGCCTGAGTTGGCTGGAGCTTCGGATCAATCTAGCGTGTATGAGCTGTCCGTCGATCCAGAGGAGGTGGCGGAGAAAGTTTGCCCATCTTGTAATGCGAGCATGTCGTTCGACACGGTCGTATGTTCGACTTGCGGGTACAGTATTCAACTTGGACGCCATGTCGATGGACTAGATAGCGAACCTACGAGAGATCGCTTTGATCGGCCTGAACGCTTTGTTTTAGAAAGTGCAAAATACGAAGAGGATCAGGAATATTACCATCGCCAACATCTATTTAATGATGTGTATTTCCCGACGGTGGTTTTGTTAGCCATGCTGGTGTTTTTGGTGTTCACTGTCATGGTGATTTCCCCGAAGGAAATGGTGAATCGTGATATTGTTGAAGCGGTTATCCCAAGCAAGGTCGTTGCAGTTGTGCCCGCTGCGCCCAACGCAGGTCTTAATGCACCGGGGATGGGGGGAGTGGCTGCGAGTTTTATGACTGGATTCGCGTCTCCGTTACCACTGCCACCGTTAACCATTCAACAACGATGGTTTTGTATTGCCTATTTGTTTGGCACGAACTTGCTGAAAATTGCGATTAAAATCCCTTTTATTTTTATTGGGATGCTATTGGTCGCACGACTCTTTGGGGTGTCCTTTGGCGGGGTTGTGACAGCGATTACCAAGATGCTAGCCATTGCGATGGCTGCGCATGTGATCACATTTTTTATCGAATCGATTCTCTTTATTATCACCGAGGGGTTGCCCTTGATGGGGTTAGGTGTTTATGTGAGTTTTCCCTTTACGGTGTTCACTTTTGTTAGCCTGACGATGCGGTTTTTTGAATTGGATATTCAGGAAGCGATTGTGATGTATCTAGCGAGCTACTTGCTGCCAGTCTTTGCTGCGATGTTCATGCTCATGTGGGTGGTCACTGCACTGACTTAGAGCATTTTAAGAAAAGAATCTCTACACCGTACATTAAGTTCCCTCTGGAATCCTTCGGCTTCCGGAGGCTTTGGTAGGCAAAATCCGTAGGAACTGACGCAGTCAATTCCGGAGGGTGATCGTTGGTGGCAGATAATTACGCAGAACGCTTTATTGTGATTATTCAAGCAGTTTTTTGGCAGGTGAATTGGGGTCTAGCTTCATTGCATGGGTCGCTGCTTGTTGACTCAGTTTGTGATCGCCTATGCGTTTGGCAATGGCGGCTAATCGAGCCCAATGGATCGGGCGCTGGGGCTCAAGTAAAGTCAATGCTCGAATCTGATGCAAGGCTTGCTTCATATCTGCTGTGAGTAGTGCCATGGTTGCTGCGGTTTCGCGGTAATCTGCGTTGTACGGTTCACGCTGGATTGCACGTTTGGCTGAGGCTAATGCTAGGGGCCAGTGTTTGTCCTTGGCATACAGTCGGGCGAGTTGAAAAGCCCATTGGCCGGTGGCTTGTTCATTGTCATCTAACGCAGTGAGCGCTCCGATGAGTTCTTCTTTGTGATTAAGTTGCTGGGCGATTTTGACCATTTGCATGTTGGGCCATGGATCAACAGGGCGAGCTTGGGCGTAACGCATGATGGCTGCTCTTGCTTTTTTGGGATCGTCATCTTGCAATGCGATTTCTGCTGCGATCCGCAAAACTTCCGGATGATTAGCATGTTCTGCGATGAGCGTTTGCATTATTTCTTTGGGGGCTTTAATCCCTTGGGCAAAAGCTTGGAGAATGGGAGCTAAGGCTTCATCGCCGTCATATTGACCCAGTCCCCATTGCTGGACTTGGGGGTGTGCCCATTGTTTAAAACCTTGCATGAACGTTTTTTCGTCTTGGCCGGTGACGGTTTTGATGACGACTTGCGAGTCATTGGTTTTGCCGAAGTTTTTGAGTATGTCCAGAATGGCATCGTGTCCGAATGTGACTGTAATATAGTCGTACATCCAGTTGGCCTGTGCATAAGCTAACGGCCGTTCTTTAGGGGTCTTGGGTCGGACAAAAGCCCAGTTGATGGACTTTAAATCAAATAGCGTGTCGTTGTGCAAGGCTTCTGCGAGCAATTGGCAGGTATTGTAATCTCGCCCGCCGGGTTCCATGGCCACGGCACATGCTTCGGTGAACCAATGTGCTAAACGGTTGTGCGTTAGGTCCAGCGTGACGGTGTGGGTGAATTCATGTTGAATCACGCGAGCCCAGTCATACGCGCCGCGCTGCCGAGCACCGGTCTTGGGCGGTGTCATCGCAATGACATCGCCAGTACATGCAGCGGTGGTCCAGATTTCAGGAATCCCAGTGATGCGCACAGCAAACCATCGTTCGTTGGGCATGATCTGAATCTGTGTGGTGCGCTTGGGCTGATGCGAAAAGCTGGAGGTGACATTCATATAAATTTGATCGAGCATTTGCTGCATGTCCAATGCCAATGCCTCATCAGAACCCGGCGGATAGGTGATCAAAAAATGCTTGGTTTTAAGCGTTTTGAACCCTTGCATTTGCTCTGTGAGTTCCAATTGATTTTGCACATGTTTGTGAAAAGGGTCCAGTGCTGCTGCTTGTTTTAGTTCACTAAATGCTTGGTCATCTCGGCCTGCTTGCATTAGCAATAGTGCCAGTTCACTACGGGGCTTAGGCCAGTTGGGTTGCATCGCAATGGCTTTACGCAGAAGCTGCTCTGCCCAGTCATATTGACGTGCCACTGATAGAAACTCGCCCGCCGTTGCCAACGCAAGCGGACTCCCCGGTGAGAGGCGATCAAATTCATCGAGTGTTTGCTCAAGCTGGACAGAGTCGAATTGCATGGCATGTAAGGCAGCCTTAAGTGCCACAAACGTACGGTGTTTCGGATATTGATCTAACACACGATTTAAAATTTTCGGTACGGCTTGTATGTCTCGCTGAGCCAGTAGCGCACGGATTTCTAATTCGTCTGCGAACAAGTGATCTTCGTTAATCATTCGAAGTTTGTTGATGCAGTCTGTTGATTTTTCAAACTGAAAACTATCCACGGACATTCGCCCTAATAGTAACCATGCTTCTGAACAATTCGGTTGCAAGGCCAAAGTATCCATGATCGCTTGGGCGGCTTGTTGCCGACTGCCTTTGTCAAAAAGCAGCTGTGCTTCAGCAAGATAGGCCGGCCAATACAGGCGATCTATTTGGTCATGTGCTTGGGCAAACCAGTTCATAGCCTGTTGGTAGTCACGGGCTGGGAGTCCTTGGAGTTTGGCAAGTTGGCTTAGCAAAATGCCTGCATAGGTCAGATCAGCAGCATTTTCAGGTAGATGCTTTAACACCTTCTCACGCCAAGGAGTCAACGCCTGAGTTGCTTGATCTAATTGACCTAACATCTGCATCGCATCGGCTTGAAGCAGGGCTTGGCGTAAAGATTGAGGCGGACCTAAAAGCTTAAGTGCAACTTGGGGATGACCCCCGATTAATGCAGCCTTGGCACGAAGTACTGCTGACGTCTTAGCGTCCGACAAAACCGTAGCATCTAATTGGTACTGGGCAATTGCCAACTCCGCGCGTTGCTTTAAATTTAGCTGCGCATTATCCACTGTGTCCCATTGACCATGAAATAGTTGTAACGTAAGTTTTTGAGCTTGCGTGTTGATCGGGTCATCTAAGAGTCGTTGGATCACCGGCGAAAGTGCAATGTCCGATGAGGCATCCGGGGCATCATCCTGTGCAGAGACAACTGAAAACGAAAGCGAAAAAATCAGTACAAGCGACAGGTAAATAGGTTTGGCGTGCGTCTTCATGCCTGTTAGTCTACGACTATCGCTAACCTTAAAGCAAGGATGAATCTGATGGATATGACAACCCAGTTCCCCATTTTAGAGCAGATGGATTTTTTTAACCATGCAGGGGTCGCGCCCATTAGCCATCGAGCCGCAACTGTTTTACAGGAATATGCGTTAGAAGCCTCCAGCTTTGCCTATACCAAAGACAAATGGTATCCCCAGTTAGCTCAAGTCAAACGCAGCCTTGCTCAACTGATCAACGCTCGCGGTGAACACGAAATTGCGTTTGTGCCCAATACCTCCACAGGTCTGAGCATGATTGCCAACGGGATTCAGTGGCATCAAGGTGACAACGTCATCATCTCCGATGTCGAGTATCCAGCGAATCGCTACCCATGGGAAAACCTCGTTAAGCAGGGCGTGGAACTGATCGAAGTCCCCCAACTGCCCGATGGCACGATTGATGCCGAATTTGTCTGTAATGCAATCACCAATCGAACCCGCGTTGTCTCACTGTCCAGTGTCCAGTACGCATCGGGCTTTCGCATTGATCTAAAACCCATCGCTCAAATGATCCACCACGCAGGAGGCTATCTCTGCGTGGATGGGATTCAATCCGTAGGACTCATCCCACTGGACGTGCAAGCCATTGGCATCGATTTCCTCGCTGCGGATGGTCACAAATGGCTCCTTGGCCCTGAAGGACTTGGCTTCCTATATGTCCATGAAGACCTCGTGCGTTTGTTACATCCAACCGTCATCGGCTGGCATAGCGTGGTCAATCCAATGGACTTTGGGAATTACAATTTTGAATTACACGCAGATGCCAAACGCTTTGAACCTGGGACACAAAATATACCCGGAGTCTTAGCGCTGGGCGCAAGTGTCAATTTATTACAAGAAGTCGGAATCGACACCGTTTGGCAAAATGTCCAGAAACTCAATGAACAACTTTGCAACGGCTTGCCCGATGCAGGATGTCAGGTTCTAAGCCCCCGGGGTCAAGGACAGTTTGGAGGCAGCGTCATATTCAAGCCAACGAATCCTGAGGTTAATCCCAAGCGCGTGGTCGCAGAATTACAAAAACAAAATATCATCGCGGTCGTTCGTGAAGGTTGCATCCGTGTGAGTCCACATTTTTATAATCAACCTCAGCAGATCGACCGACTTTTAGAGCAACTTGGTAAACTATGTCGGTGATGCTTGAAAGGTTGGTGGTTATGATTTGCCGTTATATTTTATTCACTTGTTTGTTCGTTTTGCTCACTGGCTGTGGGCCGATGACTTTGGTTGTGGGTAACACTTCGGATCAGCAGCTAAAAACCAAGGTCGTCCAGCGTGATAGCGGGGTGATTGATGGGCGCGTTGCGATTATTGATATCACCGGCCCGATCACCAACTATGCCAAGCCCGGCTTGCTTAAGCAAGGCGAAAATCCTGTGAGTGTGATCTATGAAAAACTTCAAGCAGCTCGCAAAGATAAGCGAGTCCGAGCACTGATTTTGCGAATTAATTCGCCCGGTGGAACGGTGACGGCAAGCGATGATATTAACCGCCAAATTATCCGCTTTAAACAAGAGACGGGCATGCCTGTCGTGGCGATGTTTATGGACTTAGCAGCTAGCGGCGGATACTACGTTGCATGTGCTAGTGACCACATCGTCACCTATCCCACATCCATTACCGCAAGCATCGGCGTGATCATGCAAACGATCTCCATTAAACCAGCATTGCAACGCTGGGGCATCGAGCCTCGTGCAATTACTTCAGGGCCAAATAAAGCAGTGGGATCACCCTTGGAAACCATGACTGATGAGCAGTATCAAATTCTCCAACAACTGGTGGATGATTTTTATGCACGCTTTGTCGATACCGTCAAAACTTCTCGGCCTAATATTGATCCCAAAGATTTACCTTGGCTTACCGATGGCCGAATTATCTCTGGCGCAACGGCGGTAAAAGTCGGACTTGCAGATGAGCTAGGTGATTTGCAAACAGCCTTTATTGTGGCCAAGCAGATGTCGAATATCAAACGCGCAGAGTTGGTGCGATTCCATCGTCCGCTTAATTATGTGGGCTCGCCTTATGCCAACTCACCGATTAATGCACCCCAAACACAGGTTAATATTGCGTCACTCAATATCGGGCAAGGTATGTCAGATTACGGCGGCGGGTTCTATTATCTATGGCCCGGATTCGCCCCCGGATTCGCCCCCGGATTTGCCCCCGGATTTTCCTCCGAAACTTCCGGGGGGGGCGGGAATTAAATGTCGATGGATTTGATGCCTCAACAGCTTGAGATTATTTGCCCGGCTTGTGGTGTGCATTTTGCGTTGGACACCGCTTTTGCGGGCAGTGTTTGCCGTTGTAGCAGTTGCGGTGTTTTAATAGATGTGCAGGTGGAGTTGCCTGGCAGTGATGCCGTCGATGCTCCAAGGCATGATAATCCGTTGCATCAGATGACCGCAGCAGATATTCACCCCACGGTGCTCGTTGAACATCGCGCGATGGCAGGTCGCAGTGTGATGGCTTATCAGCGTGATATCCCGCCAAGGCAATTCGGTAAACGCATCGCAGAGATTTTGCTCGTCGCCTTGATTATGGTCACAGTCGCAGGAGCCTCGGTGTATTGGGTTACGAAGCAAAAACATTTGCCCGCACCTGCTAATCGAGCATCTGAATCTGCCCTGAATCACAAGGACCTTGGTGTTGATCTGGTAAGTCATGCGGCATTGTTTTGGGGGGTGTCATTGGATACGCCTTGTGTGGTGTTAATTGATGCAACCGTTGCGAGTTCCCATTGGCTAACTGATGTCAAAGAACAAGTCACACAAGTGCATGGCGTGTTGCAGGAGTCTGATGTGCCTGTGACCTTTGCGTTTTGGAATGGGCAGGCCATCGCGATTAAACAGTATGTATCCAATGAACCTTTGCCTGCCGTGTTTGAACAAATGTCTCCCAAGGGGCAGTTAGTGCCTGCTGATGCACTCGGGCGACTGAGTGCCTTGCAGATGCAGCGTGTGGTGTTAGTGAGTTCACAGCCGTTAACGGCGAGCCAAGTGCAAGCGATGGACAAAGTGCTAGATGCGAACGTGCGGCTGGATGTCATCTGGGTGGGGACATTGCCAGAGGGCTTAGAAGCAGTGGTCGCACAACGACAGGGCGTTTGTGTCACCCGGTGATCCTTGTCTGTTCTCTTTATTTGAGCATCATCAATTTAATCGTAGCAATGATTCGAAGTAAGCGTTACGGTTGGATTTAGAACGCTCTAGCCGCGTCGTTATACGACGCTGGTGAATTGCTGATTAAACGTTTTTCCAGCATCGTGTAACGACGCGGATAGAGACTATTGTGGTTTAATAGTTTTTTAAAAGCTCTTGATTTTTGGTTTTTGTTTGGTATTGTAAAGGGTATGCCAGACGGCCCGTTGCGATATCTCTATGTCGATATGAATTCTTATTTTGCCTCCGTGGAGCAGCAGGAAAACGCTGCTTTGCGCGGGCGGCCTGTTGCTGTGATTCCTACTGACACGGATCGCACTTGCTGCATTGCTGCAAGCTACGAGGCTAAGTGGGTCGGCGTTAAAACCGGCACGCCTGTCTGGCAAGCCCGTGAAATATGTCCGACCATCGAATTGGTCTTAGCCCGTCCGCGACTTTATGTTCAGTATCACCATCGGATCATTGATGCAGTGGAAAGCTGCTTGCATGTGGATCAAGTGAGTTCCATTGATGAAATGTATGGCAAACTCATGGGCGATGAACGACAGCCCGCCAACGCGATCGCTTTGGCCAACAAAGTCAAGACTGCCATCCGTGATGCGGTGGGTGAGTCTGTCCGCTGCTCCGTGGGCCTAGCACCTAATTGCTGGCTTGCCAAGGTCGCAACTGACATGCAAAAGCCCGATGGTCTTGTGGCAATCTTGCCTGATGAAATTCCCACCAAGTTGTATCCGCTAAAACTTAGAGACTTACCAGGCATTGGTAAGGGGATGAGTCGTCGCCTAGAACGTCATCGCGTTCAGACCGTTGAGCAGCTTTGCCAACTGTCGCTTAAGCAGATGCAAGACATTTGGGAAAGCAAAGTGATGGCGGACATTTGGTGGGCACAACTCCATGGCCAGGATTTACCCAGTCGCCCAACGCGCCGGCGGACGGTGAGTCATTCGCATGTGCTAGCTCCTAAGTCTCGCACAGACCCCGGTGCCCGTGCGGTGATGGCACGGATGATTCACAAAGCAGCCACGCGAATGCGCAGTCTTGGCTATTGGGCACAGCATATGCAGATGACTGTCAAACATGTGGACTCACCAAGCTGGACAGTGAAGGTTTCGCTGGGGGCTTCTGGTGGGAGCAATGACACTTTGGTGATGGTGCAGAAGATGAGTGAGCTTTGGCCCACGCGACATGCGGGCGTGCCGATTCAGGTGATGGTGTTGTTGTATGACATGGTGCCTGAAAATTCGGTTGCACCTTCGCTGTTTGAAGAGCCTCGCAAGCAGGCGGAGCTTGCTGTGACGATGGATAAAATTAATAAGAAGTATGGTCGCCACGCTGCTTTTTTGGGCGCGATGTGGGGTGCGCAGGAGTCTGCTCCGACAAGGATCAGTTTTACACAGGTCCCCAAGGACTCAGATTGGGATTAGGGGGCCAAGCCCGATGATGAGGCTTTTCCGGGGGCGAATCGCGGGATTCGGGGTGAATTGAAGGCCTTTTTTTTACCCTAACACTGCTTTGATATTTTCCGTTGTCACTGGGGCGATGATTCCCTTTTCGGTGATTAGGCCTGCAATCAAATGGGCGGGGGTGGCATCGAATGCTGGGCTATACGTTTGAACATTTAAGGGGGCGGTACGTTTGCCAAAGCCTTCGGTGATTTCTTCTGATGCTCGTTGTTCGATGGGGATTTGGTCGCCACTGGTGAGTGCAAAGTCGAAGGTGGAACTCGGTGCTGCGACATAAAACGGGACGTTGTGATATTGGGCTAGAATCGCCACGCCATAGGTTCCGATTTTGTTTGCCGCATCGCCGTTGGCCGTGATGCGATCTGCGCCGGTGATGACCATGCCGATCTTGCCTTCGCGCATGACTTGGGCAGCCATGTTGTCACAGATGAGCGTGACATCGATGCCTGCTTCTTGGAGTTCAAAGGTGGTTAGGCGTGCGCCTTGCAGTAGCGGGCGAGTTTCATCTGCGTAGACTTTGAATTGCAATCCTTTTTCATGGGCAACATACATTGGCGCGGTGGCTGTTCCAATCCCGCCGGTGGCTAGCGCGCCTGCATTGCAATGTGTCAGCACGCCGCGTTTGTCCGCAGGCAGAGCTTCGATGAGTCCCACTGCATGCTCTCCGATGGCACGGCACATTGCCCGGTCTTGGGCGTGAATTTTAAGGGCTTGAGTTAACAATGCCTCAGGTGTGCGGGGGGAAACTTTTTTCATCCGGTTAATCGCCCAAAACAGGTTCACTGCGGTGGGGCGACTGCTTGCCAGATGGTCAGCTGATTCATCAAATGTATTTTTTTGTGCGGCGATGACCATGCCAAAGGCTGCGGTGATGCCGATGGCCGGTGCACCTCGGACGGAGAGCCGCTTAATCGCGTCCCAGACGGTTTGCACATCTTTGCAGTCGATATAGGTTTCTGTACCCGGAAGTACGGTTTGGTCCAATAGGCGAAGGTAGCCAGTGGCTGCGTCGCCGATCCATTGCATGTGATTAAGTGGGTTCATGGCCAGCCATCGTAGCGAATAATTCGGATGATGTTGTCTTTTAGGGAGTAGGGCATTGAAAAGTTCATGGCCGAGTCAGTCTAAATAGTGTGATTCATTTTAAGGGTTGGTCTGCTTCAATGACATCACTAGACACACTTTTTATCGACATCTAAAGGAAACAGAGTTCCGCATTAACCATCGACGTGATAACCTCTATAAAGTCATACTCATTCGATTACGAAAAAACCAATTTGACCACTCTTAAATTCCTAAAAGCCTAGGTAAATATAATGTGTCCACTGCTAAAAAATCGATCCTTTGTGGCTGTCTTATTGTTGTCACTAATCCCCACGCTTGAGGTTCAGTCTCAGGCAACTGCCCAGCGGCCGGCGATTCTTGAGCTTTCACAGCAAGACGTATTGCTAAACCAAGATGGCACACAACAAAAACTCGCTCGCGAACAACTCAATGAACTACAAAACCAAATCAACCTGCAAATCCAACAGTCCACCAACCCGCGTGAGCAATTTGTGCTTCTTGAACAACGACTAAAAATCATGCATACCCTAGCAGTCGATGCTCGCCTTAACCAACAGTTAAAACACCACGCACGCTGGTATCAAGCAATGCGCTCTGATGCATGGAAACTAAGGCAATCGGAAAATCCAGAGTTGCATATCACCGGCGATTATTGGTTTCTACTCTGTGATTTGTCAGACATTCGCAGGCTCGCACGAGACCTAGAAAGCAGCCAACGCGCGTGCATTCAACGCCTTGAACAGTTCTTGGAAAAACAAACCCGCATCACCGAGCCCAACGAACCGCAAGCCATGCATTTGCTCCAGCAAGTTCGCCTTGCGCTGCTCCAACTTTATGATCAACGCGGTAGTAGTTCACAAGCCTGCAAACTAATCAGTCGTCTTAAACAACTAGACCCGGAAAACCAACCACTACTAGACGACTTGCAACAAACCTATGGCTATTGCCATCTCATCGGCACACGGTTTAACACCCGCCTAATCACAGCAGATGGTAAAGCTTGGGACAGCCGAGAAAAACGCGGCACCTCCATCGTGATCTACTTTTGGCCAGGCATCGAATTGCCCACTGTACCAACGAACAAGGCTAACAATCAGTACCCCGTAGACTCACTATGGAATCAAATGCATCAAACCAAAGCAGAAGTTTTACTAGTCGACCTAAGTCATGCCGATGAGTCAGGATTGCAAATTCCTGCAAGTCCATGGCCCAAGTACCGCCAGGAACCCGGACAGTTCAAACTCACCGATTACTTTCATGTTAAAACGCTGCCACGCATTGTCATTATAGATAAGCAGGGCGTGATCCAAGCTATCGGCGGACCTGCGACAAATAACATCTTGCAAAATTTGGCCACAACGCAATAAAAAGACTTTTTGACCTTCTGTTTGCGGTGTGCCATAAAAGTACTATTATATTTGGAGATAAATCACACAATAGCCGGATAATAAATATAGCTGTGTTTTTTTCCTAACCGCTTTTGTATTCAACTAGATAGGATTGGGTCATGACAACTACCAGCGTCCCCACTTCACACACCAAGCTCTTGGCTTGGGTTCAAGAAGTCACCGAACTGACCACCCCCGATAATGTCCACTGGGCAGATGGCACAAATGATGAATATCAAAAGATGCTCAATCTCATGGTGGACTCTGGTTCCGCAAAATGGCTTGCACAAGACAAAAAGCCCAACTCGATTCTTGTTCTCTCGGACCCCGCAGACGTTGCTCGCGTTGAAGGAAGTACCTTCATCTGCTCTGAGCATAAAGAAGATGCAGGCCCAACGAACAACTGGAAAGCTCCTCAGGAAATGAAGGATATCATCATGCCCTTATTTAAGGGCTGCATGAAAGGGCGTACGATGTACGTCATCCCCTTTTCCATGGGGCCCATCGGATCACCGATTGCACACATCGGCATTGAAATCACTGACAGCCCCTACGTCGTAGCCAACATGCACACCATGACCCGCGTGGGAAGTAAAGTCCTTGATGTCCTTGGTAGCGAGGGGCAATTTGTTCCATGTGTCCATTCCGTAGGCATGCCCTTAGCCGAAGGGCAAGCAGACGTCGCCTGGCCATGCAATACTGATAACAAATACATCACACACTTCCCAGAAACTAAAGAAATCTGGTCCTACGGATCGGGCTACGGCGGAAACGCATTACTGGGCAAAAAATGCTTCGCACTACGCATCGCCTCCACCATGGCACGCGAACAAGGATGGATGGCAGAACATATGCTCATCCTCAAACTCACCAGCCCAGAAGGTTTGATCAAATACATCGCAGCAGCATTCCCCTCGGCATGTGGCAAAACCAACTTAGCGATGATGAACCCATCACTGCCCGGCTGGAAAGTCCAAACCGTCGGCGACGATATCGCATGGATGAAATTCGCGCCCGGTAAAGATGGCAAACTCCAACTTTTTGCAATCAATCCAGAAGCAGGCTTCTTTGGTGTCGCGCCCGGGACAAACTATGCAACCAATCCAAATGCAATGGAGTCCCTCATAGAAAATGCAATCTTCACAAATGTCGCACTCACAGACGATGGCGATGTCTGGTGGGAAGGCATCGACGGCCAAGTCCCCGCACACCTAATCGATTGGAACGGTAACGACTGGACACCAGACAGCGACAAAAAAGCAGCCCACCCCAATTCCCGATTTACTGCAAAAGCTCAGCAATGCCCCGTTATCGCCCCCAACTGGGAAGACCCCGCAGGCGTGCCTATCGACGCAATTGTCTTTGGCGGTCGCCGTGCGTGTACACAGCCTCTGGTTATGGAGTCTTTTAACTGGGAACATGGCACATTCCTAGGCTCAACGATGGCCTCAGAAAAAACAGCAGCTGCGGCAGGCAAAGTCGGGGAACTGCGATTTGACCCCATGGCTATGCTCCCTTTCTGCGGTTACGACATGGCAGACTACTGGGCACACTGGCTAGAGATGGGTAAAACCCCAAACGCTCAAATGCCCAAGGTTTTCTATATCAACTGGTTCCGAAAAAATGACCAAGGTAAATGGCTCTGGCCCGGATTCGGCGAAAACAGTCGCATCCTCAAATGGATCTGTGAACGAGTCGATGGCAAAGATAAAGTCCGCCAAACCCCCATTGGCATCCTCCCCACCATCGAGAGTTTAGATATAAGTAACTTGGACATGCCCGCAGAAGACTTTGCAGGATTATTTAAAGTCGATCCCAACGAATGGCTCGCCATGATCCCGCATATGGAAGAACATTATGCGCAGTTTGGCAGCAAGCTCCCTCCCGAACTAGCAACCCAACTCCAAGACCTAAAAGCTCGTCTCGAAGCTGCAAAGTAACTCCCCGGAAGTGTTGAAGTTTTGTAGAAGAGGTGGCATCCCTGTCTTGGGGACATTCAGTCTTCGCCGAGCCTCAGACATGGGCTTGTGGTGGTTTTTTTTGTTAAACTAACTTTATGACTGGGGTTTGTGGTGATGTTTTTTGTTAAACTAATTTTATTGTCGGGGCAAAGCCCATGTCTGAGGCTCGGCGAAGACTGGGATCGACCTTCATGTAACACCTGATATTTTATCACAGGGAACACGCAATGCCCAAGCCCGGCTACGCATGGTGGCATCTGGTACTACACACCAAAGGCTCATGGCTACACGGCGACCCTCGCGGCTTTCGAACACGTCAACATCGAATCCACAGTAGCGGTGATTACAAAAGTCCTCCCCCATCTGGTGAACATCAAAATCTTCATCAATACGAAAAAGAAAAACTCAAAAACGCGGTCGTTATTCCAACTCATTTATATCAAATCATCGGCCAAGCACTTTATCTTAAATCCAGCAAAATGAATGTCAAAACGCTAGCCATTAGCGTGGGGCCAACCCATGCTCATCTGCAAGTTGAACTTGAAAATAACTACAAGGTAGCACTAAAACATACCGCAAAAATAAAACAAGCAGCTTCATATGCAGTGCGCAATGCACTGCCCGGCTCACTGTGGGCTCGCGGCGGAAAACCCATCGCAATCAGTGATCTAAAACACCAAATACGTGTTTATCAATACATTCAAACCCATGCCAAGCAAGGTGATTGGGTTTGGACATTCCAAGATTAATGACAATACGATTTTATCCCAGTCTTCGCTGCGCTTAGACATGGGCTTGTGGTGGATTTTTGTTAATAGAATTTTGTTATCAGGGGCAAAGCCCACGTCTGAGGCTCAGCGAAGACTGGGATCAAAACCCCAAAATCCCAAACCACAAGAGCAAAACTTATAGTTTCTTCTTAAAACTTAATCTAATTCTTGATCGTCTTACGATAGAGACTTTCCACTTTCTCTCTAGCCCAAGGTGTTTTACGAAGAAACTTCAAGCTAGATTTTACTGAAGGATCGTTGTTGAAACACCCAACATTGATGCGTCTTCCAAGTTCTTCCCACCCGTAATACGCTTCTAGGTAATTGATAATCTTTTCAAGCGTCACACCGTGCATTGGATTGTTTGATTGTTCTTCAGCCATAAGTGGTCATCCCTGTTTTTCTGTATTTTACGATATTTTTGTTGCCGCATCACAAAGGACCACGCAATGTCCAAGCCATGCTCAATAAGCTGATTGGGGTTGGAGTTTTCAAGATTAATGACCATACGATTTTATCGCAGTCTTCGCTTCGCTTAGACATGGGCTTGCGGAGCGTTTTTGTGAATCGAATTTTGTTATCAGGGGCAAAGCCCACGTCTGAGGCTCAGCGAAGACTGGGATCAAAATGCATGAAGGCCAAAACTAAAAGAATTAACGAATAGCGTTGTTGAAATTTCGTATCACAGTTTACTCATATTACCCCATGAAAGCTAACGCTTTTCAAACCGGATCAATCCGTGATTGCCATCGTTGTATCACGATAAGGCTTGTGGTTTTGATACAACGTCAGCCGACGGGTCATCGTGGTCACCAATTCGGTAAAACCGGCTTGTTTGGCGAGTCCGATCGCTTGGGTCTGGACGGTGATGGCTTGTGGGTAACGCCCGACCTCAGCCGAGGCAGCTGCGAGTGTGTCTAGGTATCGTGGTGCACGGTTTTTAGTGAGCTTGCATAGTTTTATGGCGAGTTGCAACGCTTTATTGCCATCACGCAAATCACTGTCGGGATGAGTTGCTAGAAGCCATGCCCAATGATGGATCGACTCGACGGAGGCACTTTGGCCTTCTTTGGCAGAACGTTCAAAAGACGTGAGGGCTTGCTGGGTGTGGCCCATTTGTAATTGGATCATGCCCATGCGTTGATACGCTTCTGCAACTGTCGTGACGTACTGCTGTGCGCCTTGTTCATAACGTTGCAAAGCTTGTTCTAACTGACCACAGCCTTCTAACGCGCGAGCGTGATTCATCCAACCGCGTGGGCTATTAAGAAATCGGGGTAACTGTTCATAGACGGTGACTGTTTGCTTAAAATAAGCCGTTGCTGCTTGCTTGTCACCGACCTGTTCTAATGCCTGGGCAATTCCTAGCAAAGCCCGCCGGTCATCAGGAATCTGATCAAGAACCACCTGGAAATGCGTCACTGCTTGAGCGGGCTTACCTAGTTCCATCATGAGCTGGCCTATGTTTAGGCGGGGTTCGATAGCATTGGGGGTCCGCCGAATCGCTTCTTGCATGAGTAGCTCTACCGCATCAATCTCACCGCGTTGACGTAGTAAAATAGCAAGGTTATTGCGCGCAAGCCAAGCATCAGGATTGGTCCGAATCGTCGCCCGCCAAAGTGATTCTTCGTTGGCATAATTCAAAGTCTGCATGCCTGTTAGACAACACAAAGTCACCAACAAAACGGCAATGAGCCAGCGTGCTTTAGCAAGTAATCGTGAGAGGATCACTGCTAACAAGATCAG
>JAESSU010000168.1 GCA_016763955.1 Phycisphaeraceae bacterium
AGGTCCGGCGTTGGTCGATTTTTAACCAATACCGTCTTTCCATGCTACGTCCGGACTGGCCTTGGCACGGGTCACAGCCGCATCCGGGGAGGGGATTGAAGCCAGCTGAAAGACAAAAGCTCCCTTGCAACTACTGCGGAACGTTTCCCAAATTTGCCATCGCATCTCTGCAACCGTAGGGCTACGCCAGTGCAAGTAAGATCCGGGCAGCGAGATAACTTCGCTGAGTTCGTTGTAGACATATGGGCCCCAGATTTCAACGAAGCACTGGCTCATCACCCAGCCGACTGCTGATTTATCGCCGATCGCATCAATCATTCGCCGGGCGTTAGAGCGTAGAAAATTTCGGCTGGTCGCGTCGGTGTGCGGGCCGTTGGGATCATTAGGCCCAAAAAACGGATACAGGTCGACACACACGACCGGCAGATTTGTTCTCTTCGGCACCAAAGGTGTTTGTGGCCACATGGTAACTGTTAAACAAAATCGATTGGGATCGTGTTCACGAAACATCAGCCGCAGTTGCTCGAGGTGTCCATGTCCTCGGCCCGTGGTTCGTCGCTGAGGACCCAGCCTACCAACGCGGTACTGTCACCCGCGAGTTTGATCACGCGAGGCACAGCCGATTTATAGTACGCGGCATCGTTGGACCAACGGCCTTTAATTTTTGCTTCAATAGAACCCAGCGAAACTACAAGCTTGAGATTTCTCTTTTCGCATTCGCTGATCAATTGAGGCAGGTCAGGTTCGTGCAGGTTCGTCACCCACAGCGTGTTAACGTGCTGCGCTACGCAAAGGTCCAATATTTTACCGATGTATTCCCAGCGTGGTATATCCGCGAATTTCGATAAGCGAAAGGGGATCTCCCAGCTCAAGTAAACACCCAAGGGAACGAACTGCGGCGGTTCGTCGGCGATCGATGTTTGAGCATTTATCGCTGGTGTTCCCGTCAGCAGTAAGCCAGCGAGAATCAGCCCAATACACCAAAATCTTTTTTGAATCGTTCGTGTGCTTATCATCAGAATCTCCGAGTTAAAAATGTGTTTATTGAAAATATGTCGGTTAACTTTTTCCAAAGCGTTCGCCTAAGATGCGCCACACTTGCTTTGCTTCAGGATGTTGTTCGATAAAGTCCGCTTCGTGGAAAGTAAAGGATGAGAAATCGCTGGCGGTGGCCGTTTGAAGATATTGTTCGATTTGCGGGATGGATGCGGCGCCACCGCTGCCGCCATCGGACGCGAGGACGTCGTTAAGCCAGAGATTGATTTCCGCGCCGGCTTCTCGAACGCCTTGAAATGCAGGCAAAATTTGCGACTGAAAATCCGTGTTGCGGAAGTTGCCCTGCACCATCCATTCGTTAATCGTGCCATCTTTGGCCAGTGCGCCGGGATCGACGTAGAGCTTAGCGGGAATCGTATCGGCCGGGTCAGCCACGGGCGGGCAAGCATAAGGCGATGCTTCGATCGCGATGTGTGTTTCGTCGCCTAGAATTTTCCGCACGTTACGCAGAAATGTCGCGGCTTCTTCACCTTTGAGCCAATGCCATTTGACCAAATCAAACTCAGACGCGCCGACATACTCCACCTCATTCAAGAAAGGCCAAGGCGTATTACCCAAATATCCTTCATGACTCATGTGATCTTCGCAATAATCGAACGCTCGAATATCCACACCATAACGTCGGGCGTATTCGTCAGCGATCGGTTGATTGAAGCCGAAAAAATGTGGCTGACGATAAGGACTGCAGTAAAGGGAATGCGAACGTGTTAAGCCAAACATAAAACCGACACCATAGGAAGCAATTTCGCTCACCAGATTTAGGCTGTATTCCATGACTTGAGGCTCGGCATAACAAGGCCAACCTTTGAATTGAAATCGCCCGCATCGGCTTTCCCACCAACCATGTTCCATGTTGTCGATATTTTTGTCGCATAGACCCGGCCAGTAGTGATCGTACATACGGTAATAAGCCAAAACATCAATACCACGTTCTTTACCTAATTCGACGACAGCTGCGAGCGGGTCAAAGGTTTTATAAATTGCGGCCGCCTGCTTGGAACCTATGCGTCGATCTTTTCCATCATAAAGCGGGAGGATTTTACTGTGATATTGGGCATATCCACCGAATATCACACTCATGACGATTGTCTGAACGCCTGCTTTAGCGCAGCGGTCCAAGACCCCTTTTAATTCTTCGCGTCCATAACCATGATAGGCCAAATCATAATAATCTACATCCATGACTAAGCGGTTTTTATTCGACATTCGTTGCGATCCTCATCCATTTAAAGGAGGTTATTCTTCGTTGTTTTATATCAATACAGTCCATATACACCTCGCCCGTGGTTGTGACGATACTGTTCGCCAAGGATGCTTACGCGACTTGGTCCTGATGAAATACGATTGTTCACGGGCATTCTTGGGGATCAACATCTCTAAGTGCGTCACTACTGAGCCACATCGGCATAGTTCAACCAGAATCCCATCTGAGACCAATAGGTTCGGTTATAGTGAAACTGCCCGATCACCCCTCCGGCATCGGCCATCCATTTCACGGAGCCGTCGCTGTACGCCACGTTATAACCGTCCGGAGCCTTCAGCTGCGATCCGTGATTTGTGATAGGTATAAACTTCCAATCCGAGAACCAATCAGTCAACACACCGATGCGTTCCCCATGCCCGGAATAGGTTCCACCTCCATGAAACTGAAATCCGCTTCCGGAGTTTTTATCCCCTACTCGAATCTGATAGGAAGATACGATGTTCGATGTATTGCCGGCTTCCCATGCGTAAGCATATTTTTCCCATCGATTAGCGTCCCCTGTCGCCGACGGACAGTAGAAGACTTGAGAACTCTTAATGTAGTCGCCCGCGTACAGCTGCCCCAACCCCACCCAACTGTTATTAAATCGCGGCAGGTAGGTCAAATCCAGTCCCCACCCGGTGGGGATGAGCGGAGTCTGATTTTTAAAATCATCCGCGTACATGTTCAACCCTAATGTGAGTTGTCGCAGGTTCATCATACACATCGTGGCGCGGGCAGCTGCCCTAGATTTAGCAAGACTCGGGAGCAAAATTGCTATGAGTAGCGCGATGATCGATATCACCACAAGTAACTCGATTAACGTAAAGGCACCTGATCGCCACGAGCGACACATTGGACTCTTTGTATTCTTTGTATTCATATCAATGCTCCTTTAATTGGAATGTCCGTTCATATTTTCAACTCATCAATAAATAAACTGTCAAACCCTGATTTCTAAAATAACCTTGCATTAAAATTTTCCCTGACAACATCTCAATACAAATTGGCCTCACAAGCCTCAAGAGCCCCAGTCGTATCGCGTACGAGTAGCTCAGGACGAATCAATATCTCACCTTGCTGTCGAGACGGGCCATTGATCTCAGCATCCATCAAGTCTAATGCTGCATCGATCATCGCAGCCCATGGATAACGAACCGTGGTCAACTGCATCTGAGAACTGTCAAACAACATCGGACTATCAGCAAAACCAGTGACCGACACATCCTCAGGCACACGGATACCCGCAGCCTCCAAACGTGCCACCATCTCATGAGCATATAAATCATCAACCATCATCAAGGCAGTAACCTTACGCTGACGAATCAACGGAATCACTTCCTGAGCAAACGCATCCATAACCTGATCATGGGTTTGCATTGAAAGCTGACGATTACGAGATGACTTAACATGCAACTTCAATCCGGCATCAGCACAAGCCTTTCGCAACAGCGGACAACGAACCCCGTGATAGTCAAAAGGATCATCCTGATTCACTGTTAGCGCGGCCACTTGACGATGACCTTGCTTAACCAAGACCTGAGCCAGTGCGGACATCCCCTGACGGATATCAAAATTCACACGAGGCACGTCAGCTAACAAATCAGGGGAAAACGGCACGTCCATCAAAATCAAAGGCACCAAATGCGAAACCGTTCGAGCAATCTCCACATCAGGTAAACCCGCGAGCACCCCATCAACATGCCCATTAAACACCGGCGGGCAGGCAAAAGCAGAGGCCTCACTGTAAAACATGGGCAGAACATAATAATTCTTTTTAAGTGCTAGATTAGCCAACAGCATGCTGCGCGCAGCCACCAACGGATCAGGCACACACCCATCCTGAGTTCGTGTGACATGAGCCAGAATATTTGTCCTAGGCCGATCATTAAATGATGCGTTACGACGGATCTGCTTGGCAGCTAAATTTGGTTTATAACCCAACTCCGCAGCAACATCGAATATGCGACGCTGTGTCGCTTGGGCAAAATTAGTAGCACCATTAAGCACGCCACTCACCGTCCCAATACTCACTCCCGCATGTTTGGCAATATCTTTGAGTTTCGCCGTGTCATCTTACCTACAATTCACTATAATTAAAACTTTCAATTGAAACGTTTCAATTATTATAGGCAGCACTAGGCAAGAGTCAAGAAAAACGTTGAAAAAATAGTTCACAGAACATCTGTGCATTTAAAAAAATGATTATTCAGGCTATTTGCAGATTATTTTGAAGACGAAAGCATTTTGCATCAGTCTCTGCGATTCCCCGAAGCGATTATTGAGCGTGATTCAATACAAATAAGCTGCAATGACGCACTAATAAATTGTCACTTCTAAATCGATGCCCCCGGAAATGTCCCTAGATAACCTCCGGGGGAACTTCCGGGGGGGGCTTG
>JAESSU010000169.1 GCA_016763955.1 Phycisphaeraceae bacterium
GCGGTTGAGCCTGTTGTGATGGCTGACCAGTCGTCTTTGACTGAAGGGCGGCGGCCATGAGTCTAGCTGGTTTTGGTGTCCGCAAGCCTGTGCCAGTGAATTTGCTGATGGCGAGTATTATTCTCGCAGGTGTGTTTACTGCTTTGTCGATGCGTCGTGAATTTTTCCCGGAGACCGAATCCGATATGGCAAGCGTGTCGCTTGTGTATCCGGGGGCATCCCCTGAAGAAATCGAAGATTCGATGGCTCGCAAGGTCGAAGATACGTTAGTCGATATCAAGGATGTCGATACGCTGCGAACGACACTGACTGAAGGTGGCGGCGGGATTGTGATCGAGTTTGATGAAGGTCTAGCTAATATCCGTGACGCGATTGATGATGTCGAGCGTAAAATTGATGCCTTGCAGGACCTGCCCGATGAAGCAGAGCGGATCACCGTGACAGAGATTGAACCGGCGATTCCTGTGACACGTTTAAGTGTGTTTGGCGATGTGGATGAAGTGATTCTCAAACGGCTGATTCGGCAAGTGCGCGATGAGCTTAAAACTTTGCCCGGCATGGGACAGGTGCATTACTCAGGCGTGCGTAATGACGAACTGCGTGTGGATGTGAATCGGCAGAAAATGTTTTCTTATGGATTAAGCCTGCCACAAGTTGCGCAAGCGATCTCCAATTGGATGGCAGAAGTTCCTGGAGGCACGGTTCGCGGGGTGCAAGGTAATGTTAAAATCCGAACGATGGGTGTTGATGAACACGCGGGGCCAATCGGCCAGATCGTGGTCAAAAGTACACCTAAAGGTCAAACGATCCTTGTCAGTGATATTGCGCAAGTGCATGAAACATTTGCGGATCGTGATTTGGTGACACGTTTTGCAGGCAAACCCTCGGTGGGCCTCACCGTCCTTAAAGAAGGGGATCAAGACATCGTGATCATGGCGGACATGGTGCAAGCTTATGTAGCAGCACGTCGCGGTGAACCCTTTATGATGCACTGGCAAGATAAGCTCAACCAAATTTTAAATATCGGTAAGCCCTTAGAAAAACACAAGCGATCCATGCGCCGCCAAGCCTATGAATTAGCCCTGACATCATCGATGCCTTTGCCCGCAGGCGTGCAAATTCAGACCAGCTCTAACTATTCACGCTTTGTCACTGGCCGGCTGGAATTGCTCTCGCGTAACGCCATACAGGGGGCAGTTTTGGTCTTTGCAACACTGCTGTTTTTTTTGAATTGGCGAGCTGCATTTTGGGTCTTCATGGGATTAGTCACCGCACTGTGTGGCACGTTGGTTCTGATGTGGGCCATGGATCTGACGCTCAATTTGCTAACCATGTTTGGCTTGATCGTCGTCATCGGGTTACTGGTCGATGACGGGATTGTCGTTGCGGAGAATATTCAAAAACGTCACGACCGTGGTGAGCCTGCGCTAGTTGCTGCTGAGAAGGGGGCCTCACGCGTCGCTTGGCCTGTCGTTGCTACGGTACTCACTAGTATCGTAGCCTTTTTGCCTTTGACTTTTATCAAGGGGCGTATGGGAGACCTACTGGGCGCGTTCCCATGGGTTGTCGGTTGTGCGCTTTTTATGTCCCTTGTTGAATCGCTATTGATCCTACCTAGTCACCTAGGACACAGTCTTGCAAAACGTGATAAGCACTTTGAACATAAAAAAGAATCCGGCATGCTCCACCGTTTTGAACTCCGCCGCGATGAGATTATTTTTAATCGCGTCGTGCCTGCTTATGGCCGGTTTTTGGAATTATGTCTAAGGCATCGGTATCTGTCGATCACCATCGCTATCGCAGTATTGATCGTCTCCATTGGTATGGTCAAAGGCGGTCGCGTTGCATATGTGTACATGCCCACAAGTGATGCTGAAGTGCTCGTTGTCGATATCCGTATGCCCATCGGTACGCCCGTGCAAGGTACGGTTGCTATCGCAGACCTGCTCGCCAAAGCTGCACTCAAACAGCCCCAAGTCCAGTCCATCGATTCAATTGTCGGTCAACGTTCTAATTTTAATGATGGGGCAACGGTCGATTCCTCCTCGCCACACATCGCACAGATCTTCATCGAGCTGGCGCCCGTGGAAGAACGCGATGTGAGTTCCGATATCATCACCCAACGCATCCGTGATGAACTTAAAGGCAAGCTCGTCGGCGTGGATTCTTTGAGATTCGCAGGCATGGGGGCTGGTCCTGGAGGCCCGGATATCACCATCGAAATTTCCGGCTTTGAAACACATCGCATGAATTTGGCTGTCGAGCAAATCAAAGGTGAATTGTCACGCTATGCAGGGGTTTATGATGTCAGTGATGACAATGAACTAGGCCAACGCGAACTACAAATAAATCTCCAACAAGGTGCGGCTGCTCTGGGTTTTACCACGGTGAATCTTGCACAGCAGATTCGTGCGGCACTCTATGGTATTGATGCTCATGTCTATACCGCCCGAGGTGAAGATATTAATGTGCGTGTCCGATTAGGAGATGAAACCCGTGACAATCTACAGGAAATTCAACAGCTTTGGGTATTGAGTCCAGCGGGTAAAGCGGTTCCCTTATCAGAGATTGCAGACATTGAAGATGGTCTAACTTATTCCACCATTCGACGTGTAGACCGTAAACGCACGATCACTGTGCTAGCGGACTGTTCTCCGGGTGTGAGTCCTGAAGATGTGGTTGCTACGTTTGAGCGAGATTTTGTGCCAGACTTCCGAACGCGGTTTGCTGATCTGCAAATGCACTTAGGGGGTAGACAAGAACGCCAAGCTCGCTCGGTCGCATCACTGCCTTATGGCATGCTTGCTGCTGCTGTGATGATCTATGTTATTCTCGCTTGGTTATTTTCAAGCTACCTACAACCACTGGTGATTATGCTAGCGATCCCATTTAGCTTAGTTGGAGTCATTTGGGGACATTATTTCTTCGGCTATGCGATAACGTTCCTGAGCATTATCGGCTTTGTGGCATTAAGCGGTATCGTGGTCAATGACTCTTTGATTCTCGTGGAGTTTTACAATGATCACCGTGCCAAAGGTCACGACATGCGCGATAGTCTCGTCGAAGCTGGTCGTCAGCGATTGCGTCCTATTGTTCTAACCTCACTGACGACGGTGTTGGGATTGTTGCCTTTGATGTTAGAACAATCCTTTCAAGCTAAGTTCCTCATCCCCATGGCGATTGCTTTAGCAGGTGGTTTAGCCAGTGCGACATTTTTAATTCTGCTGATACTACCTTGTGTGATGATGATTTTAGATGACATCAAGTCCTTGGTGTATTATTGCTGGTATGGCAAAAAGCGCGTGGTTGTGTCCACTGCGATGCACCATGTCTGATTGTGCAAAATGTGATCGTGAAGTATCCAAAGCGAAATGAAGCAATGCGAGAAAGCCGCAGGAAGTGTCGTCAGACAATTCCCGCGGGAATCCGCTTACGCAGCTTCCCGCGACTTTTCATTCATTCTGTTTTGTAGAACTTCTCAGTGAAAACTTCCGGGGGGGGTTAGATGGCGATGAGGCTTTTGCCGGTCATCTCTTCGGGGATTTCTAGGCCCAGCATATCCAATGCTGTAGGCATGACATCCGCTAGCCGTCCGTTTTTACGCAGTGCATCACTGGGCTGTTGTGCGTTGCGACTTGCCACTGCTTTAAGTGCTTCGTCTACAAGGATACATTCGACTTTGTAGGTGGTGTGAGCGGTGTGTGGGCTGTGGGTTTGGGGGTTCCAGACTTGTTCTGCGTTGCCATGGTCTGCGGTGACGATGACTTGGCCATTTAGGACTTGGACTGCACGCACAATTTTGCCCACGCATTCGTCAACGGTTTCGACAGCTTTGATGACAGCATCGAGCTTGCCGGTGTGGCCGACCATATCGCCGTTGGCAAAGTTCACGAGGATGAAATTTTCACAATCATCTGCCGCAAGGCGATCAAGGACAAAGTCGCAGATTTCGTAAGCACTCATCTCTGGCTTGAGGTCATAGGTCGCAACCTTAGGCGATTGTGCCATTGCACGGCTTTCACCTGGGAACGGTTCTTCACGGTAGTCATTAAAGAAGAACGTCACATGCGGGAACTTTTCAGTCTCAGCACTGCGGAACTGTGTGAGTCCCATGTCACTGATGTACTGCGCGCCGATGTTGATCATTTTAGGGGGCTTGGGATAAGCAACTTGCACCATGTCTCCAAAGCTCGCGTCGTATGCTGTCATTGTCACATAAGCAAGGTCGAGTTTTGGTCCACGGTCAAAGCCTTTTTCATCAGAGTCTGGTGATGGTGGGACGTGGCCATAAAACTCATCCATACGAAAAGCACGGGTCAGTTCACGGGGGCGGTCACCGCGGAAGTTTACGAAGATGATACTGTCGCCGTCGGCGATGCGTGTTGCACTGGGGTCGTTACCAATGGTGCAGGGCATGACGAACTCATCACCTGTTTGCGAGTCGTTGGTGGGGTTGTCGTAGTATTGTTGCATAGCTGTGGGCGCATCGGGATAGTTTGTAACTTCGTCCCCCCGGCCGGTCATCAGGTCATAAGCCATGTTGACGCGTTCCCAGCGGTTGTCACGATCCATTGCATAGTAGCGTCCGATGATTGAACCGATTTGGCCGACTCCGATTTCTTGGCACTTGTCTTGGATTTGGGTGAGGAAATCTTTGCCAGTGAATGGGCCGGTGTCTCGTCCATCGGTGAAGGCATGAATGACGACTTTGCTTATGCCTTGTTTTTTACAGAGTTCCAAGCAGCCGTAGAGATGGGTGAGTAGGGCATGCACACCTGCATCGGAGGTGAGGGCTAGTAGGTGAACGGTTTTGCCGTTGTCCTTAGCACGGTTCACTGCATTAACTAACACTTGGTTTTCAAAGAACGTACCCTCGCGGATGGCTTCGGAGATAGCTACGGAATCTTGGAAGACCACGCGGCCTGCGCCTAGATTTTGGTGGCCGACCTCACTGTTACCCATCGTGCCTTGAGGCAAGCCGACCTCTTCGCCGGAGGTGTCGATCAGCGTCCAAGGGTAGTCACAAAGCAGCTTGTCACCAATGGGTGTCTTAGCAAGTTTGATTGCGTTGTATGCATCATGTTCAGTGTTTGGGTTACGACCCCAACCATCACGAACGATTAAGACGACCGGTTTAGTGCTCATGGGAAAAACTCCATTTGATTATTTATTGACAACGTGCCAGAAACACGAAAGAGGTATTGTAGCGTCACCCGCCAAATTTTGCCCACCCCGCAAGCCCCCGCAAGTGCCTCGCAAGTGCCTTCTGTCTTGGCGAGCCGTGTCGTGTCGACACGAGATTGACCGCAGGTCAAAAATGTAACGTCATAAATATTTTTCAAACTGATTTAATCGTTGACCGATAGTCAAACCTCGGCTGACACAATCTAGCTCGCCAAGACAGAGGGCGACATGCGTTTGCCCCTGTTGCATTGGGAATTTTTAGTTTTTAACACCAAGGCACAAAGAACACGAAGGTCACCAAGCAAAAAAAAGGCTCTTAGATATTTAAGGACGGTCTGAGATAGACTGCTATTGTTCAAATGTCTTAAAAAAACTTCCGGGGGGGGCTTGAAGTGGGTATAACAGGAACATGTTGACGACGCGTTCGATGATATGTGCTAAGTGTGGCTACGATTTAAGGGGGCTCCCGCAACGCGGGGGGTGTCCTGAATGTGGTAGTACCTATAATAAGGACACACTTAATGGCATTGCCAGTCTCAACAGTGCTTATAGAAGATCTGAGAATATTAGTTTTTGGCTTAAGATTGCAGCGTTGATTCTCAGTGCTTTGATGATCATGGGATGTGCGGGGATTCTGTCATATTTTGCAAAAACACCTTCCAAGCCCTTGGTCACTGGCGGGTTTATGTGCTGCATGTTGTTGCTGATCGCCATTGCCATGATTGTGTTAAAGAAGATGGATGATAAAGAGGATTGAAATCCAAGTATTAGTGCCCGGTGTGGAAGTGGGTTTGCGTCCGATATTCAGTCACAATTTAAGCTTGAAAACTATTAAGTGAGCGCGTTGGGTACAAAAGATCAGGCCATTTCTGTCCGATAGTATCTTTAACTGGACGTTTATTGGCTTACGCAAGGATGAAACTTGGCGTTTAATTCTATTGAATTCATGATTTTCCTGCCGGCGGTGTATCTGCTTTATCGGTTCATGAATTTGCGTTGGCAGAATTTGATGCTGCTCGCTGCGAGTTATCTGTTTTATGGTTGGTGGGATGAACGGTTCTTGTTTTTGATCGTGCTCTCCACAGCCATTGACCTTAGCGCCGGCATTATGATTGATCAAGGGCGGCTACGCATCATTGATCGAGCCAAAGCAAGTGCGTGGACGTTGCTCTCTGCGGGTGCTTTTTTAGGTGTCAATTGGGATGCATCAACATGGTCAGAGAAATTCAATCATTCATTGGGGATGCAATACTGCGGGGGTGTGCTGCTGCTGGTGATTGCGGGGAATCTGCTTTACCCGTGGCTAGTTAAGCTGCCCGATGCTCGGCGGCGTAGCGTGTTTCTATTTATCAGTATCGCAGCAAATCTCGGACTGCTTGGGTTTTTTAAGTACTGCAATTTCTTTATCGACTCTGCTGAAGATGTCTTAGGTGCGATGGGGCTCAATGCTCAAGGCTTGCGATTAGATATTGTCTTGCCCGTGGGGATTTCGTTTTATACGTTTCAGACGATGAGCTACACGATTGATATTTACCGCCGTCAGCTCAAAGCAACACATCACTTTTTGGACTTTGCATTGTTCGTTTCGTTCTTCCCGCAGTTAGTCGCTGGGCCGATTGAACGAGCCTCAAATCTCTTGCCAAGCATATTGCATAAACGGACGATTAATTTTGATCAGTCCATGCGTGGCCTCTTTTTGATCCTCTTAGGACTATTCAAAAAAATCGGCATTGCTGATAGCGTTGCCCTAGCAGTGAACTCCGTCTATCTCACTAAAGGGGATGTGACTTCGCTGGATATTGTCGCTGCAACGGTTTTGTTTGCCGTGCAAATCTATTGCGATTTCTCAGGCTACTCTGACATCGCTCGGGGGTGTGCGAAGATCATGGGCATTGAGCTAATGACCAACTTCCGCCTGCCCTATGTCTCACGGTCACCGAGTGAGTTTTGGACACGCTGGCATATTAGTCTCTCAAGTTGGTTGCGTGATTATCTGTATAGCCCACTGGGGGGCAGTCGCGGTCGTAAGGCCATGATCTACCGCAATCTCTTGCTAACGATGCTCCTTGGCGGACTCTGGCATGGAGCAGGGTGGAACTATGTTTTATGGGGTGCATATCAAGGCAGTATCCTTTGTATCTACCGGCTGCTGGGCATCGGTACACGACGCGCAAGCAAAGATGAAATTCAACCTTCACCAAGCATTATTCGACGCTTATTGGGTGTGGCTAACATGCTCTTTTTCTTCGCGATTACCTGTTACGGCTGGCTACTTTTCCGTGCAGTGAGCTTTGAACAAATTATTGAATTTACCAGCCAATTATTCACCAGTTTTGGAGATTTAGGAGCAGGCATGACCATGCGTAAGCCAACACTTGCAGGCATGGTCGGCTTGTTGGTATTGATCACGTATGAATTTCTCGAATACAACTTTAAGGATACCTGTTTTTACCGGCGTTTCCCCGTGCCCATTCGCGCGGGACTGTATGCACTGATGATCTTTGTCATTCTTATGGGAACAAGCAATGCCCCCGTCCAATTCATCTACTTCCAATTCTAACCCCCGGAACCCCGCTCCC
>JAESSU010000170.1 GCA_016763955.1 Phycisphaeraceae bacterium
ATCTTCACGGGGGAAGATGCCCCGGTTGAGTTCATGCTCAACGTCCACTTCTTTGTCCGAACCTACAAGCCCGGACAATCCCTGATCTACAACGTGGATGGGTTCCCCGGCGAGGCTTGGGTTATCAACCGGGAATACCTTTTGGAAATGGCCTACAAAGCATTCCTGAGCAGCGAAGGTTCAACCTTACAATGACAAATAACCCGGATAGACTATCACTTGGCTGGATACTTATCTTAACAAGTCTGGCCATATCCATAGGAATGATAGTAATCCTGCTATATTTTCCCAATGAACCGGAGCAATCTAATGACAGATGCACAAGATACGACTTCACCAAATCCACCGCCGAGCAATGCTGGTCAAGAGGCGAGTAGCATCCCCAAACTTAATATGGATGGGCCGGAAGTTCCATCTAATCAACAGGTAGCATCAAACCTACGGGATATTGCAAGGGCTTTGAACCACGCCGCGCGCGCAGCAACGCGCCGGGGCCTTTCGATAGACTATGAATTGACCCACGCTTCCTCTATGGGATAAGGGGACTACGACATTACCCAAGTCAACGTGACCAGCCGCCTGTAGGGTTGACGAACTGCAACCGGGGTGTTATCAAGACTAACCCAACTAATTGATCAGGAAACCGAATGAACGTATCAGAAGACATTGTAGCAATCCTTGACGCCGGAACGTGCGAAGGCGGGGTCTTTAGACTGCCAAACCAACTGGCCAGACCCGACTATGTGGCAGTCAATAAAGTTCTCGTTGCCGCTGGCATGAATTGGAACCGGAAACTTGGGGGACATACAGGCGGGGATGACGCAGAAGAAGCAATATCCGATGTGATCCTCACCGGCAAGATCGTATCCAAGAAGAAGGAATTTGATCTGTTCGAAACCCCTGATAACTTAATCGAAGATATGCTTCGTTATGCCGACATCGAACCCGGCATGTTATGCCTAGAACCAAGCGCCGGGTCCGGTCGCATTGTCCGGGCCATGGTGGCATCTGGTGGCACTGTCAACGTCATTGAGAAGGATCATGCCCACGCTGCCGCATTAGAAGAACTGGACTGCGGGGTGAGGATGACCGATTTCCTTATGGTGGAACCCACCAAAAAATACGACCGCATTCTTATGAACCCACCTTTCTCGAAACAGAAAGACATTGACCATGTACTTCACGCTATGTCTTTTCTCAAGCAAGGTGGGCGTCTGGTAGCTGTCATGTCGGTTGGTGTGCTATTCCGGCAGAACCACAAAACCAAGGACTTCCGTATGGAACTTGCAGAACACGGCGGGATAATCACTTCAAACCCGGAAGGATCGTTTAAAGCATCTGGCACCATGGTCAACACTGTGATGATAACTATACCGGCTATGCCATGACCTATAGAAATCCCACCACAGAAGGCACAGAAGAAAAATCCTCTAATGAGGCTGATTTTGAACCAGATTGGGAGCATGAATGCATTTGCTGTAGTGCGGTCCCAACGCTTCCAGCTACCGGGCTGTGTGGGCCTTGTACTTTTGGTGAAGCCGATACCGTTGGAGGAAACTGGTAATGAGCCGTGTTGACTGGATCAAAGACGACTTCGACCCGGACGGGAAAGTCACTTGGTATAGATTTTATGAGGGTGGGCACAAAACCTTCATAGACATAAGCCCCAACACTCGGGCTATCACAGACGAACATAGGGCCTTGCTATCCGAATTGGGTGACCCCGACCGTGCAGATATTGAGACCGCTGGCAGGCCATGTATCGGCCCGGTCTCTGTCGAAGATTTACGGGCATTGAAACTTTACCAGAGAGATAGACATGCGATTTAACTGGCCAGAAGACCAAATACCAGACCCTATCCCTATTGTGGAAGTGGGCAACGTGTATCTATCAAAATGCAGGACGGTGACACATGCTTGGGTAGTGGTTGCTATCAAGCCCTCCGGGAACACTGTGGTCTGTCTCGGGATCGACAGTGAGGGCGAGATCACCACGGGCACCGCCTATGCTATACACGCAATGGAAACCAAGAAACTTATAGGACGCTGCGATCTATCAGATATGACTTTTGATATGGAGGCACCATGATCAACCCTGACGATCTACAAGAACGTATTACCGTCCTACTGTCCAAGGAAGGCTACCGGGTTGTGACAACCGACCGGGATATCAGCAAACGCCGGATTATCATGGAAGCCGCCGATAAGGATGGCAAAACCCTACATCTGGATATGGGGTACTGACATGGTTGACCCGATCTATGTGGTACATAATACCAAGGCGGCGCTTGATGGTAAGAGGGCGGCTTTCAATCTGCCTGACGTGGGTTCGACACCCACCGCCGTTTCCAAAGCTCCCAAGCCGTGCCCGATCATGCCCCTAAAGGTGCAACATACGGCACGATCCTATCCGAAACTACCAAACAAACCTTCCCCGGAACTACTGGATCAAATAATTCATTATCTGGAAAGCCGGGTAGGGCCAATAAAACCAAAACTTGAAACTGAAAAGGAAGAACAACATGGCTAAATCTAATCATATTGGTGAATTGGGTGATAAAGTTAAATGTAAAATAACAGGGTTCACCGGTATTATTACCACTGTCGCCAGCCACCTTGCAGGTTGTGACCGCATCTGGGTGTCGCCCCCTATAGACAAAGACGGGAAAAGTGTTGACGGGTGTTGGCTAGATATTGATATGGTGGAAATCATAAAAGGGGGGGCTGTAGCCTCTGTTGTTTACAAACGTGACGTGCCGGGTGGGATTGATCTACCAAAATCAAAATAAGGTTGACAAACTAAAACCGGGGTGACAACGTATAGGCACGAAACTAAAACACTAACCGAAAGGACACGACATGACACTGTGAATGCAAGCCTCCCTGATCCTTGAAAATCGGATCGCCACACTACTTTCAATTTATCAAGGATACAGAAAATGAAACTCGTTAACTTCAAAATCAAACGAAAAACTTTAATGGGCGAAAGCCGATTTATCA
>JAESSU010000171.1 GCA_016763955.1 Phycisphaeraceae bacterium
ATCATTGCCGAACCGATTATTTTTCACAAACAAGCTGCTGATAAAGCAGAGGTGAAAAAAATCGTTGATGAGCTGCTGGAAACCGTAGGCCTAGGTGTAGGCGCTGCCCGTAAATTCGCGCATGAATTTTCCGGCGGCCAACGCCAACGTGTCGGCATCGCCCGAGCCTTAGCACTGGAACCTAAATTCATTGTCTGTGATGAACCCGTTAGCGCATTGGATGTCTCCATCCAATCTCAGATTCTCAATCTCCTTGATGACCTACAAGATGAACTAGGGATCAGCTATCTTTTCATTGCACACAACCTAGCTGTGATCGAACATTTCTGTGATCGCATTGCGGTGATGTACCTTGGCAAAATTGTAGAAACCGCAGACCGCCAAGAACTCTATACCAACCCGAAACATCCGTACACACGAGCATTACTTAGTGCAGTCCCCATGCCCACGCCCCCACGTCCGGGGCAACCTAGACAACGCGAAGTACTCACCGGCGAATTGCCCTCACCAAGCAATCCGCCAACAGGCTGTGCCTTTCATCCAAGATGCAGTCTCTGCCGCGAAAAAGCATCTCAATCCAATGGCACTGATACCGTGGAGCTCACCATTGCCAATCAATCCACGCGCGTCATGAAAAAGTGTGTGGAATCTGCACCCGATTTAGAGGACATGCCCAACCGTGACAACCATCAAGCAGCTTGCTGGTTTACATAAAAACATGCAAAATTCATATTGATCTTTAACCACCGGAAACAAGTGGTAAAAATAAATCATTAAGTCATTGCCAATCATATTAATCAGGACACATCATGCTCAAAGGTATCTCCCCCTTGCTGTCACCGGAACTTCTTGCTCAACTTTGCAGTATGGGCCATGGTGATGAATTGATTCTTGCGGACGCTCACTTCCCCGGTCATACATTTAATGACAATGTAATTCGTGCTGACGGTTTGCAAATACCGCAGTTACTCAATGCGATCTTGCCCCTCTTTGAACTCGATAGTTATGTGGATGCTCCGCTGGTCATGATGGCAGCTGTAGCGGGCGACACACTAGACCCGACCGTAGAGCAAAGCTATCGCGCCCCCATTAACCAACACTCGCCAGGCACACCCGACATTGCTCGCATTGATCGTTTTGATTTTTATGACCGGGTACGCGATGCCTACCTCGTGGTCATGACCGGCGAAACTGCAAAGTATGGCAACATCCTACTCAAAAAAGGCGTCACCCCAATCACCTAAGATAGTCTCACCAATAAATCAATTCGTCACAGTAGGCCCTGCAAAGTACGAAGTTCGCAACGCATCAAATCTAAACTGAGAATAGGTAATGGCAGTTCATCCAACCCGACAACGCAAAGCGATTCATCAAGCGATGATGCTCGCACCTGGGCCTTTGAGTCCCAATGATATTTTGAGCCTAGCGACCCAAGAAGTGCCCAAGCTAGGCATTGCCACGGTGTACCGCACGATTAATTTATTGCTTGAAGCTGGTGATATACAAGCCGTGCCGATTAATGCCAATGATGTAAGGTATGAACCTTGTGACCGTGGGCATCACCATCATTTTCTCTGCCGAGTCTGTAATACCGTCTATGACATCAAAGGCTGCGCGGGCCAAATCGCCAAGATGCTACCCGCTGATTTTGAGATGGACGAACATGAAATCTTGATTCACGGAACATGTGCAGAGTGTAAAGCAGTCGATTAATCCCAGCAGTTCTCAACTATGTAACATCAAATTAAGCCCTCAGTTGGAAATTTTCCTTGAGCCGTTTTGCACATGGATATCCAGCCCCATTGACTGCTATCATTTCCTCCGACAACGCGACTTCCTTACCGCCCAGTTCTATCTTACTTGCAGACTTCATGATTGAGCGTGCGTTTCGCTTAACCGCAAACGCAACTTTGACCTCAGGTGACCATTCCAAACCCGAATTTTTTATTTTGGGCTGAAGATATTTTGACACAGTGGCGCTTATGAGCTGGTCATATTTCTTTGACGATCGCTTTTTCGTATATTCCATAGCGAACGGCAATGAGTCCACCACTAAAAAACCTTCTTTGGCTAGTACGGCAAGACACTCCACTGCTGTTGCTCCCCGATCATCAACAAACGCACCCCGAATTGCACCCATAAACGACCGAATGCGGCTCGCAGGATCCAAAACATATTGTATCTCTTTATCTTTTTCGCTCCAAGGAGGAGCCTCTGCGATCAATAGATAGCGAACCGGCGTCTTTCCCAGGCTTCGCACATACTCCCCCCATTTGGCTTCTGTAAACTCAAATATCTCCCGTATCCTCGGAAGGCAACGGGCAACCTCATCGGAACCATAGAGTTCTTTAAGAAGGTCGATCTCAGACGAATACCATGAATTGAAATCCTGCATTAAGAAACGCTCCATTAATTCGTATAATGTCCAAACTCATTCGCGCCGGAAACCGAATAAGGGGGCAACGAATAATATATCAGTGAACCTTTTTTTGTCCGACTGCGTTTGAAATAAAGATACCAACCACCGTGTCCACCCTTAGGTGATGGTGTAATTATCACTATCAGTAGTGGCTTCTGTCAAGAGTTTGTCGTTGGTGTCGCAGCGCAGCTATAGGCTCACAACTATTATTTGATTTTTAATAGCCACAGGCATACTTGCCTGCGGGTGGTACGGCGGCTAAAACGACATGCTCTAAGAGTTCTATTGCAGCTCGACAAACCAGCCTACTCGACACCCAATATGCATTTTACGATGCATCTGGGACACGCCCCCCGGAAGTGTCGCAGCTATTTTTCGTAGCGATTTCCAGTAGCGAGGGGGATTCACAAGCAGCGGCCCCGCAGAATCGTCTCCAAGCGTCCTCATCTTCGGGCTTGGTTGTTGATCTGGACAGACTCTTTCTTGAACTAGGTTGCCAAGCTTCTGAATCGGCTTTCTGTCGCTGATTTATTTCTCTTCGCGGTTTGATTTTGCGCATCAAAAAACCCTTCCAAGGTTTACCTTGGAAGGGTTATAAAAGCCGGCAATGACCTACTTTCCCGCAGTGGCAGTATCATCGGCATGATAGACTTAACTACTGAGTTCGGAATGGGATCAGGTGGGACACTATCACTGTTGTCACCGGCTAAGCGTTTAACAAAGCTTTCACTCTGCTAAACGTTTTGTTTTGTGAATCGTTAGGTAATTATGAATAGATCAAAGACCTATCAGAGCTTAAATATTCGAATCGATCCGTGGTCGGAACGATCAAGCAGTCGACCGTTAGTACAGGTCACCTTAAAGCCTCTCAGCCCTTACAGCTCCTGCCTATCAACCTTGTAGTCTACAAGGGGTCTCTCGCACAAAAAGTGCATGCAAATCTTATCTTGAGGAAGGCTTCCCGCTTAGATGCTTTCAGCGGTTATCCCTGCCATGCTTAGCTACCCAGCGGTGGACCTAGCGGTCCAACTGGCGCACCAGGGGCATGTCCTTCCTAATCCTCTCGTACTAAAGAAGAATCCTCTCAAATTTGCTACGCCCACAGCAGATAGGGACCGACCTGGCTCACGCCGGTCTGAACCCAGCTCGCGTGCCACTTTAATGGGCGAACAGCCCAACCCTTGGGACCGCCTACAGCCCCAGGATGTGACGAGCCG
>JAESSU010000172.1 GCA_016763955.1 Phycisphaeraceae bacterium
CATAAAGCATCTTTTGGTAAGGCGGTTTGTTTACGCCTAGGTCTCGTGGTGGCAGCTTAATGCTCGCGCGATCAAGCGTGCCAAAGCACGGAGCAGGCACACTGTAAGGCGGATGCGGACTTCCCCAGTTTAGCCACATAAAAAACGGCTTCTGGTCTGATCGCTGGTTAAGCCAATTGATCGCCTCGTCGGTTTGTCGCGTGTCCTTAAAAGATTCGTAGGGTACATCATCTTGCCCAACGTAATAAGAGCCAGGAGGCATTTGGCCATCACCCTCCATGGTTCCGCGACCGCCTCCTTTAAGATGGTGGTCAAAAGTTTGAGGCATCGTTTGGGCATCGACCGTATGATTTTTGCCGGCTAAAGCAGTTTCATAACCATGGTCTTTAAGCTGGCGGATGAGATTAATTTCATGCGGGCGAACTTCTAATGCAAGAGTGCGATGGCCGTTGACATGAGGGTATTGTGCCGTGAGCAAACTCGCACGCGATGGGACGCATTTTGTGTGGACGACGTGGCATTGATTAAATTGTGCGCCACGTTGTGCGATCTGATCAAGGAACGGGCTTGTTGGTTGCGTTTGGCCATAACAACCTAAGGCTGAGGCTTTCATTTCGTCCGGGCATAAAAGTAAAATATTAGGCTCTGTCATTTTAGTTTTTCGTGATCTACAAAACAGTTTTTAACTTGTCACGCATGGCATTATAGCAGCCGAAGGTAACGTAACTTGGTGGATTCAATTCCGAAGCGCAAAGCCGGAGCGCAAAGCATGACATTGTGAGTTTGGTAGATTGAGGTTGCTTAACGACTTCAACCCAGCCGGAGCCCGCGATGGTACTCGCACAGCAAGCAGGTGTGTAGAACGAGTTTTCCAGTGGTGGCTTCTACAACGCTTAGCGTTCAACCTGTCACTTTTATAACCTCTTTAAAGCCAATAAAAAAACCGCTCTGAGTGTGAGTCAGAGCGGTTCTTTAAAAGTGATCCCTACGGGATTTGAACCCGGAAAAAACAGCCTTGACGCTATCGAAAATGAGGGTGGGACCTATATAGGGACTCAACACGCCAAAATCATTGGCGAATACCCTGAACTATTACAACTTATCAATATCTGGCCTGAGCTAAATGAAGTTGAGCGTCATAATATCACTGCATACATAGCTGAGCGAAGAAGCGGTGCAAGGAGCTTGCCTCCGACCGCTTCGCAATCTACTCCCGGACCTAAAGCGTCCACACCTTCCCTTACATCTCAAACCAAGGAGAACCCGTCATGAATGAACTGGAAACTATCGTTGCGCGTCAAGCGTTGGAACAAGCAAACTTAGTTCTTAAAAGTCTGCCAACGGATGCGTCCGTGAACATGCGATGCAATGCCATCACAACCGCCGTTCGGGCTTTGACTGTTTACCGGGATACCCATCAACCCAACACACAACAGAACCCGTCTAGCCCTGCCTGAGATCGTCGTGGTCGTCGCTCGCCCAACGGAGCGTAAGCGACAGGGCGACGACCGCGACGAGATTAGGTAGGGCGGCCTGCCTAGATCAGAGCGGCTTAGAGTCTCATCGAACTTTTACCAATAGACATAAAAAAAGCCGTGCTTGTTGAGTTTTGGCGACCACAAGCAACGGCTGAAAGAAACATACCCATGCAGTATACCAATAGAATTTATCAGCAGGACGCTAGTAGTACCTTATTCCGACGCTGGCAATATTCAGCGAAGACGGCGAGGCCAGACGCTACTAATAATCTTTTTGAATATGCTAAACGTGAGAAACGTAGTAGCAAGGCTTGCGTTTCGCCTCAAGTCGCAGCACGCTACAAAGCGGGGTGGCGTGCTGATCAAGATGAGGCTGTCCAGCGGACAGCTTCTTTGCTGGGCTTGTCCACAACACATATCTCACCGCGTGGTAAAGATTCCAAAGAAAAATGGGCCTGTGAAGTGGCAGTAGGCGGAAGTCTAGTCAGTGTTAAAGGTCGCAAGCCTACCCATATCAAAAATGGTGGTGGTGTCCGAGGTGAGGTCAAAGGATTCAGCAAAGCCGCAAGGCGAAGATTGATCCGCAAGATTGGTAGCATTGACCGTAATGCGGTACCTCAAATGCCAATATTCCTGACGCTGACCTATCCTCGCGATTGGCCTTCTGATCCTAAGCAATGGAAAAAGCATTTAGACACATGGGTAAAGCGGTTGAAACGTAAACACTCAAAAGTTTGTGCGATATGGAAACTTGAGCCCCAAAAGCGTGGTGCTCCACACTATCACCTAATCGTCTTCAACGTTCCCCATGTCAACAAAGAATGGCTTGCAGAGTCATGGTATGAGGTTGTTGGCTCTGGCGATGACAAGCATCTGCGAGCTGGTACTCGTGTTGAAACCATCCGCACATGGCGTGGCTGCATGTCCTACGCTGCCAAGTACACCGCCAAGGTGATTGAGGAACTGCCCGCAGGTTGGGAAAAAGTGGGTAGGATGTGGGGGATCATTGGACGTGCAAATTTGCCCATTAAGATCATCCGTTTTGCGGTAACAAAAGAGCAGTTTTTAAAACTCCGTGATTTTCTGTGGTCCTGCATCGGTGGCCCACCGCCTGGCTGGATTCATTTTGATGATGATGGCGTAACGGCGATGGTGGATTGGGGACAGTTGGTAAAGTTGGCCTGACTCAAATGTTGGATTTGCTGCTATTCTATTTTGATCAAATGCCTCTTAGATGCACAGGAAGCAAGATATGATTTATAATGAAGCCGAGTACCAGCAAGCTTTAACACGTCTCGATGAAGATCGTAAGCGTTTGATTGAACACTGCCAGATTTGGAAAGATCAGGGGTTCACACCAGAACAGCTTCGCAATCTAAAAGAACCCCTTGAAACGTTTATTTTGAAATTTGTTGAAGAAATAGAGCATTATGAACGCTCGCAGAGTTCGTAATTAACCGTTAAAAAGTATTGCTCTAAGGTATAATAAAAGGTATAATTTAAGTGAAGTCGCAAGAAGCAATCAGGATCATTCGCCAGTGCATCAGCACGGAGCGTTACCGGCTGCTGAGGCATTTCAGCGAACGGATGGATGAACGTGGAGTGTTCTGGCCGGACATTCAGGCAGTGATTGATCATCCCAAGTCCGTCCGTGATGCTGGGGTGGATCAATACGACCGGCCTCGTTGGTTGGTCGCTGGCAAGACCACTGATTTACTGAATCTGGAGATGGTGGTTGTCATTGACCATGACGATGATGGCAATCTGGTACTGCTGATCACGATTTACTATGAGGACTAAGCAATGGGCATTTCAAAGATCAAGCAAAACGATTGGGTTCCCTACACCATGTCCCTGCCCGATGGCTGCACGCTCTTCGTTCGCATTCCGGGCCACTATGTCGAGTACGACCGGGGCGGTGAGATGATGTTTACGCCTCAGGGGGCACGCTTCCTCGACAATATCCGGGCAATGGCCATACACACCCCTGATACCCCGTCACCTGCATACATCAAGCAAGTTCGAGAAGCCATGAAGCTCACGCAAGCAGACCTAGCTAAAAAGCTGGATTACAGTCTGATCAGCGTCAAGAAATGGGAAGCTGGGGACGCAAGGCCGGGCAAAAAAGCTGTAGACCGCTTGCGTAAATTAGTGGACACTGTCACCAAGCGTGGTCTTGTACTGGCTAGTTAAGCTGCCGAGCTTTTGTCTCCTGACAAAAGCGAACAGCGTTACACGGGGGAATAATCTTAAAATGCCTTCATTTCCAAATCTGACAGGCATGGCTAAGGCAGAAAAACATTTCACGTATAGAATCTGGTAGTGTGATTCCAGCTTAAAAAAACCTTGCTTGCTATCAATAGATTCTTTAATAAAAGTAATTGAAATATTATTTCTTTGCAGTGTTAGATGTGTAAAAATGTAATTTTGTGGGGATTCCTGATGGCTAAACGAAAAAATAGTAAACGATTACGAAATAAATTGCGTCGCCAAATTAGAAAAAAAATGAACGATATAAAAATAGAATCAAAAGTGTCAAAAGTGGAACCGGATAGTTTTTCAAGTGATATTTTTGATTCTGTAGATCACGGTATGTTTGATGCGGGACATAATAGTTTGCATGAAAACTTAGTTGAGTATGAACCGGTATCTATATTGGGGTATTTATCTGGACTTTAGCATATCCTAGCCTTGGATCTAGGCAGCGTTCTCAATCATGCTAGCCAGATGACGGTTGCGACTAAATGCAGCATGGATTGGTAGTTTCTAGCCAGTCTTTCGTAGCGTGTGGCGATGCGACG
>JAESSU010000173.1 GCA_016763955.1 Phycisphaeraceae bacterium
CTCAAGCTCGGGCTCTTTAACTTCTTGGACTTGTGGGGTAGCTTCCGGGGATTCTGGGGCTTCCGGGGTTTTGTTTTCCTCAACAGGGACAGGCTCAGTAAAGTAGGCTGGATTCTGATCATAAAACGCCACCGCGTCAGATTCGCTCGCCTTAGCAAGCGGGGTCAGACGGTCAGCAGGAATGCTCAAGTATTCAAGTTTGATTCGTTGAGGCAAGCGGTAGCCAAAACCATAAGGTTCAGATGTCCCCGGAAGCTTATCTTTGTATTCTCGATACAAGCTTGTGAGTTCCGCATGGGACACTGTCTTAGGAGCGTTTGGATTTTCAGACTCTAATGCCACTTTGTCCAAATATTTGGAAGCCGGGATTTCGAGCAAGCCAATTTTAACACGGGACTGCTGGTCATTGATAAAGTGTTCGACCAAAGGCTTACTCACACGAGCAGCACCGGTTTGAATCTGAGACAGACGCTGATAGTAGTACTGCATGTACATCTGCTGCATCTGTTGTTGACCTTGCCCTTGTGCCTGCTGGAGGATGTTTTGAAACATCTGCTGGGTTTCACTCATCGCTCGGATTTTTTGCACCGGCGAAGTATGACTCGTACCCAAAAGCAGTTCTTTATAATTCTGAACAGTCAGCCAAGACCGCAGAGCACTTTTAACATCCAAGGCCACAACACCGCTTGCCTTGGCAATGTCCGCGAGCATCGGCTCGGTCACACCAAGATTCGTCAGCAACTCAGTGACTTCATAACCACTTGCTGAAAGACCTAACGTTTGAGCTTCATGCTTCATCAGAATCCACTGAAGGGGCTCTTCAGGTGTGATCATGGCCATTAGCTGATGAGTCTGCCGGGCTAAGGACATTTCACGTCCTGCCATTTGCTGATCACCGAGTGTAATTTCACGGCTGCCAATCGTCCCCATGGGCTGATCCGCAGGACTGGGCATAAACATGCCAATCACAGGTTGAATGAGAAACGCGATCATCAGCAGACAGCCGCCGACGACGAGAATAAATTTATTGTAATGACGAAACCACTTAAGCATTGTTGCCTCAGTCTTTGGACAAAAGGAATATTAAACGAGTAGTGCAGTAGTATAACGGAACTTATTGCTCAGGTCATCGCAAGGCTGAATCAAAGATTGGCCTATTGTAGCGACTACCCCCTAAGCCCATCGGCAAGAGCATGATCCCGAAGGTCTGATCGCCATCGATTTCATCGTAGCTATACACCCCAATAAGCTTCCAGCGAGCCAATTCACGAACAAGCGACACATCGACAGACCGCTGATCGTCACCGCTATTAGAGAAGTCCATGCGGTGTGTAAAGGCCATGGAATATTTACTGGTGATTTTGTAAGTAAAGCCGTAGGTGAACAAGCGGGTGTCAAGCGTGTCGATTTCTTCGTAGTCCACAAAGGTGGTCAAAACCGGCGTGTGAACGAGAGACAAACCCGCTCGCCATTGCGTGAGTTTGTCTTGATCAAAGTCATATGTGAACTCACCGACACTTGCTAGTGAGTCGGAGATCATCCATGCCACGGAGGTGTGGAAGTAATCACCGCCACGGGTGTATTCTGGACGGTATCCGAAGTAGTGAGCTAGGGAACTGGGGTTTTTCTCTGCATCATCTGAGGAGACAACATAACGTGAATCCACGGTCAGCCAATCAACCGTCCGCCAGCGACCGGGGCCGCCTCGTTTGGTTTGCAAAGTATTGCGAAGGCCCAGCGCAACCGTCATGCCATCACGCAGTCTTTCAACATCGTAATCGTACACGGGCAGGTCCATGGCATTGACATTGGTATCTGAAAAAGAAACATCAATGCTAGGTTCGACGATGTGGCGCAGCTGATGAATATCGAAGAGTCGATTGTCCACATCACTGATGGTCTTGTTGAACTGCGTGTGTACTCGAACCCCTACAGAACCCCAGAGTCTGATGTTCTGATCATTGCCGTTTAAGGCCTTAAAGTCATCATCATAAGCAGTCACACGTCCTACCGCGTAAGGGACAACATCAAGAGCCCCTGCTTTCATGGGGGCTTGAATTTCGTGACGTGAATCTAACCGTAAAACAAAACCTGTTGGGGCTCCGGTCGCAGAATACGCATCACGGAAACTTGTCGTGCTAGGCTGGCCCGCAAAAAGCAACGCACTTTGGGCTGCGGTGAATCCACGATCTGAAGGTGAATCATTACCTGCTTGGACCCGCATTCGACTTGCACGTGTTTCGCCATAATAAGTCAAACGGTTATCCAACAAACTTTCGCCAATTGAATAATAGCCTAGCTCTGGGAGCTTGCTGACGGTGTAACCTTGATATTGCAGTTGAGAGGTGTTGACGGTGAAGTCATTGACATCATAACTCGTTAGCAAAGTCATGGCTGTTTGATGTTCCTGCTTTTTGAGATACAAGGAAGCTTCATAGGATTTTTGCGTTTCAGCTTGATCCCTATAAAACTCTTCTAAGAAAGTCTCATCCGAAACGTACCCCAGCTCTAGCGATAATTCCCAACCTTCATCTAAGAAGCTCCGATGCTGGCCCTGATAATAGCCCCGAAGTTCCCCATCATGTTTAATGATATTGCGCCCACCAATTTCATCCTTACCGCCATCGTGTAGTAGCACATAACCGTGATGGTCGCCGAACATCTGGGCTTTGTCATAACTTAAGTCCAAGCCAAGTCCCGCCCCGTGCTGCCCTTGATAATCCAGGGCTAAAGCACTTTCAACACCCTCAGGTTTATCACGCCCTAAGAGCATAAACGTATCCCAAGTCGTGCGAAGATTCGGGCCATTATTCCCGCTGTAGGACATGTTGATTGATTTAAGCGGGATTTGCTGAGCTATACCACTCATCTTTGCGCCACCAAAAAGTTTGGTATTGCCCCACTTGACCCCAACTTTCTGGGCCACATAGTGGTACTCGGCGTTGCCTTGTTTATCTGTTTTTTGTGTCAGCGTAATCGTCCGAGCGGCAATAGAAAAATGAGGCTCGGCAAATTCGCTGGTGGTCAGCTGCGCTTCATTGGCCTGCCACTGTGTCTGCGACAACTGCATGATTTTTTCAGCTCGCATATACAACGGCACTTGATTCTTCACACTCCATGTATACATCACCGCATCGAGAACCACAGCTTTATTCCGCTGCGTGTCATAATATGCTCGGGGGGCACGAACGGTGTAACTGCCATCGGTCACCTGCACGTTGTCTTCTAAATAAACGCCACTCACAGCCGTTGTATTGAGCTTGCTAAAAACCTGATCGTGTTGCTGATCTTTACTTAAGAAAATCACCGCCTGATCCGCTCGCAAACTCATCGCAAGCTGACCTTGACGATCCACATACATCACGCCAACATTGCCCATCAATACGGCATAAGGCTGTTCCTTGCCCAAGTCCACCACCATCTCATCAAAAGCCAAACTAATCGTCCCAACAGGTGGGAGAATGCTGCTCGTCTTAGATGCCCTGGGCACATGCTTAGAATCCGGTAGGAAAGTTGTTGCCAATGTGCCGCCGCTCACAACAGGCTCAACGGCGGGCGTGGTATTTGATGATGTTAAAACCTCACCTTTTTCAGACAATGGCATCGATCCAGGCAACGCAGGATGAGTCACCGCTGCTTTTGGATTGGCGGCTGAAAAGGGAGACTGGGGCATGAACTGCTCACGCTGCGGATCCATCACAATCGTTGGGCCCCCACTGGCAGTCACCTTTTCAAAGGCCTGCCGAGCCCGACGAATGTCCGCAGACTCTTGAGCAACTTGACCCTCTCGCGATCCAGAGATGGCAATCAAATGCGAAGCAAATCGCCTTTGAGCATCACCTGTTAACGGGTCCCCGCTGCGGTCGACTTGTTGCAATAAGTCCGTGGAAAGGTCCACCTTACCGGTGGTACTAACGGTCACCAATAAACGTGGTGCGGCTGCGGATGTCGGGCCGCGCCCTAACAAAGGCTGCGCGTTATTGAGATACATCCAAATGTGTCGCACTTCTCTGCCATCGGCAATGACTTGGCGTTGAATCCGAATCACTGCCGAGTCTGCTCGAAAGCCGTAAGTTCCCACCGCGATGATGACATCACGTTTAAGGAACATCATCTGCACGCCATCTTGCTCCCAGTTGCTTACGCTCTGGGCATGGAATTGTGCATCAGAATCAATGGTCGGGTCTGCCATGGGCAAGTCCGCGATAGAGGGCAATGCCCCTTGAGCTTCAAGCCCAGAGATGCCAAAGCCTGTAAGGGCCAAAAGAATAACAACGAGCATGATTGCTGCATCGCTGATAGTTCGGACTGATCGCGTATTTTTTAACTGACTCATTCTGGTCCTGTTCATGCCCATCCCCGGAACATTCCCCTAGCCCATTACACCTTGAAGCTGTCTATTGTGATTAAGCAAGTACGGGTTGTTTGGCTGGAAGCGGGTTGGCGTTTTGATTGTCTTGTTGATTTTCTGACGAGGTTGCGAGTGTGTTGCTGTTATTGGTCAGACATACAATCTGCCAAAGGTCCATAAACCGGTGTTTGAAATGATATTCAAATTGTAGATCAACACCTTTGAGTACATCTTCCAAAGCGACATCGCTTCGCCAGCCGATTTTGACCCAAAATGGATTTGAAAATTTTTCCAGCCAACCCATGATTGAATTGGTTGATCGGAAGTGATTAGCAAGCACGATGCGTCCGCCGGGCTTGACGATGCGAGCGGCTTGATTGAGCAGTCTTGCCGGGTCACTGACCACGGTGACGGTGTGACACATAATGATATGATCAAAGCTTTGCGCTGCGAACGGCGGATTCATGCCATCGCCGCGAACAAGTTTGATGTGATCATAGCCACGTTCTTGGCACATGACCCTTGCTTTGGAGATCATGCCATGCGACAAATCCATGCCGATGACGGTGACGTCTTTGGGGTAATGTTTGAGTGTCAGCCCTGTTCCTACACCCAGATCAAGAATTCGATCTCCGGGCTTAAAAGGAAGCTGCTGAACTGCACGTCGTTGTCGACTTCGCACCAAAGCACCGAAGGTCCAGTTGTAAAACCAGGCCCAAATATCGTACATCGGTTTTGTCGAACGTTCTCGCATGGTTGCCATAATCTTGTTTCCCTATTGATTATGGGTAAAAGAATATCTCCAATTGGATTTTCCTGCCAGTGGTAAGTAAACAATCTTCTGAAATATCCCGTAGAATCAGTCATGCTTACCAGACACCTTAAACTGTATAACTCCCTGACAATACTGCTTATTCTGGCTATGATTGCCCCTGTATTGGCTCAAAACGACACCGCGGAACAACTTCGAACTCGCCGCCGAACGCCGGTGGTGGACGTTTTTGAAAATTCTAAGGACGCAGTGGTCAATATCGCTTCTAAGCAGATCATTGAGTACCGCTCGCCACGCGGCTTTGAAAGTCTGTTTGATCAATTCTTCAATAATCCCATGCGGCGGCTTCCCCAAAACTCCCGCACACGCAAGATCGAACGCTCAAGTGTGGGCAGCGGCTTTGTCCTACATAAGTCCGGATTGATCGTCACCAATGCCCATGTCGTTGCCCAAACCGCCCAGCGAAAAGTTATTTTTGATGACAATAAAGAATATGACGCAGAAATTGTGGCCATCGACCATGAACACGATCTGGCGGTTCTTAAAATTGAGGTGGATCACGATATTCAAACCCTGCCCCTAGGCCATTCAGATGACCTGATGGTCGGCGAAACCGTCATCGCCATCGGCAACGCGCTAGGCTATGAACACTCCGTAACCTCAGGCGTGATCTCTGCTATTAACCGCTCGGTCAAAGTCAATGACGAAGTCGCCTTTAAAAATCTCATCCAAACCGATGCAAGCATTAATCCGGGTAAC